>VGIR01000001.1 GCA_016867815.1 candidate division WOR-3 bacterium
GGCCCGATCCTACCTACGCAGCCGGCAACGCCAGCCAGAAGTGGTCAGGAGTTACTTTGCGGAAGAGCACGTCCGATATGCGGCAACATGACCTCAAGCTGTCAAACATTTAGTGCTCTCCGTAGTACCTGCTTCGCGCTTGCCCATGTCCACGGTCTTCAGAATGCGTCCGGTGGCGTCGAGCACGGCGAGGGTGAGCCTGCGGGGCCTGAGTACGGCGAAGCTGACCGCTAGGGCAGAACCGTGCGCAATGGCGGGCAATTCGAGCGAGAGTTCCGGCAACCGTGTTACCTGCCACGGATTCTCTTGTAGACCGAGGTCGGTGAGGGCGGCCTCGGCGAAGAAGAGGTCGTTGTCGCCGCCGCGGCCGTCGGCCCAGATGGCGCGGGCATAGGTCGAGTCGGTGACGATGATGTGGTACTCGCCGAGGAACGAGACCGGACTGGTGAATGTGGTGTCTGTGATCCTAATGCTGGACCTGATGGTCGCGCCGTAGTCGTCGGAATACGTGTAGCGCATTGACCAGCGACTGGAAGATGAGGTCGGCCAGGATGGCGTATGGTACCACATGAAGTGCAGCCTGCCCGTGTAGTCGGCTGTGACCCAGCCCTTGCACTGGCCGCCCGCAGATGAGTCAGGCAGCCGAGTGGTGGCGCTCCAGGTCTGGCCGCTGTCGGTTGAGCGGGAGTAGACGATGTCCCAGTTACCGAGGCCGTCGTCAACCCAGGTGATGACCACATTGGAGTCGGTGGGTGCGGCAATGGAGGGTAGCGGGGCGCGGTCGCCATAGCCATCTGTGTACGAGCAGGTTGGGTCCACGGTCACCCACGGCGCCCAGGTTGTGCCCTGGTCGGTGGAACGCGTGCAGTAGACGCCGTCGCCGCCCCAGTAGCGGTTCATCAGGTAGATGATGCCGGAAGGGCTGAGACATATGCCGGTGATACCGGTCCGGGTAGAGTCGGCGACGGTGCGGTTCCAGGTGCGGCCCCGGTCGGTGGACTTGGCGAAGACAATACCTTGCTGGGGAGCGTCCCACTGCTGCCAGGCGATGTAGATGTTGTTGCCGCGGACGACGCCCCAGGGCTTGTCGACTGTTCCGCTCGGGAGGAACTCCGACACATCTGAAGTGTCCGACCAGGTGACGCCGTGGTCGGTCGAGAGGTAGTGATTCAGCACGGTCGTCGAGAACTGGCAGTAGAGGTGAACGTAGTGAGAGTCGTCGACCATGATTAGTGGGTCTGTGTGCCAGTCGATGCCGACGGATGTGTCCTTCCAGACACTCGAGGTCCAGGTTGTGCCGCCGTTGGTCGAACGGCCATAGGTGAGTCCGGCGTAGCGGGACCGTTCGGCCCAGTTGCAGACGCAGTAGACGTAGTCACCATCAGAGGCGATGCAGGACTCGCCTTCATTGATGGTATCGCCGACGTCGGCGGCACGGACGTTCGCACCCCACGGCTGGTCAGCAAACGCCGCGGTCACCAGCAGCAGGGGAACTAGCAGAGCGAAGTACTTCATCAGTCCTCCGGGTTGGTTTCTCGTATCTATGCTAGGCCAGCATGTGCCGGATGTCAAACCGGATAGCTTGACTTCGATACTGCGGTACTTACCATTACTCGAAACACAACGTTCTTGAACAAGTCTGGATTCAGATTCGGCGCCCGGCTGCTGCAGCTATACTTCACAATCGGGCTGCTGGCCTTGGCCGGTGTCTGGTTCTTCTACTCCCAGTATCTGCTTATCCGGCTGTCGCGGTCCTGGCAGGGGTATGTTTCGACCCTTTCGGCGCAGCTTGAGAGCGACACCCAGCTGCGATCGCGCATATATGCGAAGTTCATGTCCCGGGCGACCGAACCTTCCGAAGGCAGTTCACCGGAGCTCGACATTATCTTTGACGAGATCATCAGGAAGATCGACTTCCCGGTGATAATAACCGACGCCAAGGGAAAGCCAACTTCATGGCGCAACCTGCCGGTTGAGACCCCTGACTCGGCGCGACTCATCGGGCTAATGTACGTGCTGGACAGCGAGCACGAGCCGGTCCCGCTGGCAGTCGCCGAAGGCGACTCCCTGCGCAAGCTCGGTGAGATCCACTATGGGTTGTCGTCGTCGGCCGCGACGCTCCGCAAAGTGAACGCCAGCCTCGTGGGTTCGGTTCGCTCGCTGACCGTCTTCTCGGTGCTGCAGGTGCTGCTCCTGGTCGGATTCGTGATTGTCGGGATCTGGGGGATTCTCTCCTACAAACGTCGGGAGCAGGAGCACATCTGGACCGCCCTGGCCAAGGAGACCGCGCACCAGATGGCGACACCGCTCTCATCCTTCAGCGCCTGGCTGGATGTGCTTCGCCAGCGCGCACCGGACGTCACAGTGGAGATGGAGCAGGACCTGATAAGAATGAAGGAGGTCCTTGATCGTTTCAGCCGGATCGGCCTGCCGCCGGAACTCACCCCGCACCGGGTGGGCGAGGCGATCGAGCGATCGGTCGCATTCGTCCGGCGCAGAGCACCCAAGACCGTGGCATTCGTCGCCGAGGTCGTTGACGACGCGACGGTTCGCGTCGACGACGTTCTCTTCTCATGGATGCTGGAGAACCTGCTCAAGAACAGCGTTGACGCAATCGGCACGAAGCTGGGTGAAGTCAGGGTTCGCTGCGCGCTTTCCGCGGACCGGAGGTTTCTGGAAATCGAGGTTACCGATTCCGGCGAAGGGGTTAAGACCGAACGGCTCTTCGAGCCGGGCGTCACGACCAAGAAGTATGGCTGGGGCGTTGGCCTGACTCTGGCTAAGAGAATCGTCGAGAGCTATCACCAGGGAAAGCTGCTGCTGAAGGAATCCCAACCCGGGAGGACGGTCTTCTCAATATTCCTGCCGGTGAATCGCGGTGCGGAGAAGGAGTCCTAGCGCATCTCGCCGTCCTGGTCACAGAACCAACGCAGAGACTGAAGCCACGAAAGCACGAAAGGCACGAAGGATGTCTGAACGGAATACTTCGGATCGTCTCTTCCGGTTTCGTGTCTTCGTGGCCATCTGCCTGGGAGTCGATGAGAAAGGACAGTCGTGAAGATACTCTGGATTGACGACGAGATAGACATGTTCCGGCCATTCGTCTACGCGTTGAAGGACAAGGGCTATGAAGTCGAGACCGCGACCAACGGTCCGGACGGAATCGAGTTGGCCAAGGCTCGCGACTTCGACCTGGTACTGCTGGACGAGATGATGACCGGCATGGACGGGCTCGAGGTCTTACGTCGTCTGAAGCAGCTTGACCCGAGCCTGCTGGTGGCGATGGTCACCAAGTCCGACCAGGAGGCGCTGATAGACGAAGCGTTCGGCAAGCTGGTGGATGACTTCGTCATCAAGCCGTTCACACCGGTGCAGTTGCTTGCGGTCATCAAGCGCCTGCTCGAGAAGAAACAGCTGGTGTCGAACCGAATCGCGCAGGAGTACATGGCGGCCATGAACCAGCAGCACGACCTCGGCTCGTGGGACGGTTGGGTCAGCTACTACCGTCTGCTCGGAAACTGGCAGCGTCTCCTGGGGAGATACGCCGATACCGGCATGCGGGACGTAGAGATGGATCGCCGCCGCGACGCTGACGGAGAGTTCAACCGTTTCGTCGAGGGTGAGTACCAGGACTGGCTCGCGGGCCGGGGACCAGTCCTGTCGCACCAAGTTGTGGATCGGTTCGTCCGGCAGCATTGGACCAGCCCGAATACCTTTCTCATCGTTCTGGACTCAATGCGCGCCGACCAATGGGATGCCATCGTCCCGCTGCTTGCCGACTACTTTGACGTCAGCAGTGACTACTACTGCTCAATACTCCCGACCGCCACTCCGTACTCCCGGAACGCCATCTTCTCGGGCCTGCTGCCGCTCGAGATCCAGCGCCGCTACCCGAAGTACTGGGTTTCCGAGGAAACCGGGCAGAACCGGTTCGAATCAGAGCTGCTGGCTGAGCAGTTGCGCCGGATGAGGTTCGATGGCCGCCATGCCTACCTGAAGATCTCTCACGGCGACGAACTCGAAAATGCGCGAGCCGCGCTGCTCGACAAGAACGTCCGGTTTGCGGCCGTGGTGATCAACTTCCTCGACCTGCTCATCCATTCGATCAAGACCACGAGGCTGCTGGATGAGATCATCCCGGACGACGCCGCGCTCGTCGGTATGACCCGGGTCTGGTTCTCATCCTCACCGGTGTTTGAGTTCCTGAAGACCCTGGCGAGGCGTGACTGCACGGTCATAGTCACGAGCGACCACGGTTTCATCCGGGTCAAACGCCCCACGCTCATCTACGGTTCCCGCGAGATATCGGCCAACCTAAGGTACAAACACGGCGCGGCAATCCGGGTCGAGGGCCGAGATGCTATCCTGCTCAACAACCCCGAGACCTTCATGCTGCCGTCCGACCACCTCGGTACGAAGTTCGCCATCGCCAAGAACGACTACTACTTCATCTATCCGACCAAGCCGCGCGAGTACGAGAAGGCCTACAAATTCACCTTTCAACACGGCGGCGTTTCGCTGGAAGAGATGGTCGTGCCCATCGCAACCCTCAAACCGCGTCGATAGGTGAATGCTGGCGGCGCGGGGCACAGTCCGTGGTCTTCAGTCGGTGGTCGGCCGCTTTCAGGACTCGTGCACGCAGGCGGCAGCAGTGGCCTACAGGTGTCACTCGATTGCCGGTTGACAGGCTGGATCCTCGGCCTACGATGGTTTCGTCGGGAGGCATAACCCGCCGACCGACGACGAGAGTCGGTGTGTGTTGAGGCGGTTGAGCTGCTATATGGAGGCATGAGTCATGAACCGGATCTTCGCGGCGCGTAGTCACATGCGCCCATTGGTGTTGCTGTGCCTGGCCGGTTCGCTGGCGTGGGCAGCGTCGTCGGGACGCTTCGTCAAGCTGACGTTCAATCTCAACCCGGACCCGGACGGGATGTCGTTCAAGGACGGCGCGGAGACGTGGTATGAGTACCCCGTGCTGTGCCGGTGGTTGAGCGAATCCGAGCTGCGGGAGGGCAGGATTGAGCTGGGTACGCTCGTCGTCGCGAAGAAGCTGTACGTCGGGGGCGAGTTCAGTCTGCCGCCGATTGAGTTCGACCGGGCGCGACTGGACGCGTCGGCCTGGGAGGAGATGACCCCGCAGGACGCCGGGAGCGCGGAACCGGGCTGGGCGAACGACTCGCTTGAGGGCAAGCCGTACCTCGCGCGCTGGTACCGGTACAAGAAGCCGGTCGTTCTGGAGTGGGACCGGAAGCTGTACCTGACGGTGACCTCGGAGCCGCCGGGCGCGCGGGCGTATGTGGCTGGCAGGCTGGTAGGCGCGGTTCCGGCTACGGGATTGACGTTCTCCTACCCGCTTCGTTCTTCCGACTACAGGCGGGGCTACGTTCTGGGCGATTCGTTCACGCTCGTCCGCTACGGCTACCTGCCGAAGTCGTTTCAGTACCGTTTCGGACTTGACCCGGCGAAGGACCAGAGTCAGTCCGACATCCAGCGGTTCGACTCCTTCAGGCTGGAAAGGGACCTGTCCGTTGCGGCTCTGTCGCTGATGCCGCCGGCCTACGCGCAGCCGTCCGGTCCACGGTATGACGCGGACAAGGCGCGGAAGTATGACGGCGCGTTGGCCGAGTGCGAGCAGGCGCTGGTCGAGTGGGAGGCGGCGATGCGGGGCTGCAGCCAACTCGGGCTCGATTCGAAGGCGATAGACAAGTCGGCCGCGACCGCGCCGGGAACAACCCTCGGTTCGGAGGCGAAGGACGCGGCGGCGGCCCGTCTCAGAGCGGCGAGGATTGCGGTGGACCGGCTGATGGAACGGGTCCGGTCACTGGAAACGAAGTAGCCGGGCCGGCCGGGCAGTGTTGCGGCCGGGGAGACCCGGCCGCCTCTGTTTGCGCCGGGCTACTGTTTGGCGGGCTGGATAAGCGGCAGGGCGGTGAAGATGAGGAAGCTTGAGACCTTCCTGCCCGGCCATAGCCTGCTGCACGCCTTCTCGTAGTGCTTGAGCTGGCCGTCGTAGTACTTGCGGGCAAGTTCGGGGATGTCTTTCTTCCTGACGTCAAAGGTCTTGTAGTCGTAGAGCCGGACTTCGGTCTCGGTGACTATCACGCGGTCGATGCGGCCGGTGAAGGTCGTGCCGGCATCGGTGTACATGATGGGGAGTTCGGCGTGAGACGAGGGCTGGGGCCTGATGACCTCCCAGACAGCGACTTCAGATTGCAGATTCGAGATTGCAGATTGCAGATTGGTGAACAAGGAGAGGTCCAAGCCTGCGAGGCGCAGGAGTCGTTGGATCTCAGCGGTGAGCGGCTGGGGAGCGGTGGTCAGCGTCCCGTTCGATATCTCCTCGAGTAGTCTGTGAATGAGGTCGCCGAGGCCGACCGAGTCTTCTCCGAAGCGTTGGAAGTCGATGGCGAGGTTGCGGGTGACGGAGCGGACGGAAGGAAGGGGTCTAGGGTTCAAGGGGGCAAGGGTTCCAGGGGCGGAGGGACGGAGAGGACTGAGCTTGCGGCTTGCGGCTTGTGGCTTGGGGCCTTCCTTGACCACGGGTGCGGCGGGCTGCACTTCGGGGATGTCGTCGGGCGTGATGCACGCGACGCCCGGGAGTGAGGGTTCGAGCGCGAAGCCATGCTCCGTTTCGTGCAGGCCTAGGCTCTGGACCAGCCATTCGAGCCGGGTCTTCTTCTGCGCCCGCTCGTTCCACGTACCGGTCAGGAACAGGGCGTCGCGCGCGCGGGTGCAGGCGACGTAGAATACCCGCTTTTCCTCTTCGTACTCCTTGGCCACGAATTCCCGGTGCAGGGGATGCTCGCGCCGTATGGCCGCGTCGGGTATGTAGGAGACCTGCACTTCGTCCTGGCTGACTTCCTCGACTACCAGCTTGTCACCGGACGAGCCGGCCGAGCGGATGCCCGCGTCGAGCCCGGGCAGGAATACGACCGGGAACTGGAGGCCCTTGGCCGCGTGGACCGTGAGGACCTGCACGCCGGATACGTCGTCGGCGCGGACGTCGGCCTTGGCTTCGTCGGCTCCGGCCTGTTCTAGCGCGTTCAGGAGGCGGAGCGGGTGGTTGCCGTCCGCTTCCATATCCTCGATGATGGTGAGGAACTTGCGGACGTTCGCCTCGCGCTGGGGTTCCCAGAACCGGGCCCAGACCTTGCGTTCGTCGAGGGCGTGGGAGAGGATGCGCGCGAGCGGCTCTTTGTGGACGCGGGCGAGCCAGTTATCGAGCGCGGCGACCGGTGCGGCAAGGTCGGGCAGGGCCGAGGAGCGGATGCGGTCCCACAGGAACTGGCGAACGTCGAGCGCCGAACTCCGAACGTCGAACGCGGACCCGCAATTGGCGAAGAAGAGGTCGCGTTCGGGAACGTCGAAGAACGGGCCGCGCAGGGTTACGTAGAGCGAGACGTCGTCGGTCGGGTCGGCGAGGAAGCTGAGCAGGCTGCGCAGGTAGCGGACTTCGTCTTCTTCGTAGAACCCGGAGCCGCCGAGGACCAGGAACTGGATGCCGGCGTCGCGCAGGGTCTGCTCGATGGCCGGGAGCTGGTTGCGGGAGCGGATGAGGATGGCGATGTCCCTGAGCGCGCACGCGCGGCCGACCTCCACGTCGCCTTCCTTGTCGTAGACGGTCAGGGGTCGGGGGTCAGGGGGCAAGGGTTGGGGTGAGGAAACGATGGAGAGGATGCGCTTGGCGATGAGCGCGGCTTCGAGCTTGCGGCGTTCCGCGACGTTCTCGTCCGAGCGCGCGAGTATCAGCTCGACCCGGCCCGGGTTGTCGTTCTTCCGTTCGCGGGTGAACGGCGCGTAGCGGGTCTGCCACGGACAGGGACTAGGGGCTGGGGATTGGGGGCTAGGAGAGGAAGCAGAAGGATGAAGGATGAGGGATGAAGGATGGAGCCCAGATGTGGAAGGAGGAGCGGAGGGTGAAGGCGGAATCTCGGAGGTCGGACTCATGAGCCGGGAGAACAGGGCGTTGTTGAAGTCGATGATGGACTGGAGGCTGCGGAAGTTCCTCGTCAGGGTCTCGCGCTCCAACTGGTCCTTGCCTACCCACAGTTCGATCTTGTCCGCGGCGGTGGCGAAGACTTCGACTTGGGCGTCGCGGAACATGTATATCGACTGTTTTTCGTCGCCGACGATGAAGATGGTCGGCTTGATGCTGCGGTCCGTCTTGGCGCCTTCACCCGAGCGCCATTCCTCGGTCAGCTTGTCGATGATGCCCCACTGGAGGAAGCTGGTGTCCTGAAACTCGTCGACGAGGATGTGGTCGGTGTGCTCGTCGAACGCGTGGAGGATGTTCTGCCATTCCTCTTCGTTGCGCAGGACCTGCCATGCGAGGTACTCCATGTCGTCGTAGTCCACGAAGGCGGCGGCGCGCTTGGCCTGCGTGTAATGGGCGAGGAACCGCTGTTGGAACATCGCGAGGGCGCGGCCGAACTCGGCCTCCCACACCGCGGTGGCGACGAGGTCGCGGTATGCGCACATCTCCTGGTTCCACGCCTGCTCTTTCTCGTCGCAGCCGCGGATGCGCGGGGTGCCGGAGCCGGTGCGATAGACGTCGGCGTGCTCTTCGAGGAGTCGGAATACCTCGTCGAGCCCTGACCCTTCGAGCGAACGCGGGAACAGGCGCGAGTAGCCGTCGATCCTGGCCCGGCCGATCGGGTTGGCGCGGAGGCGCGACGCGGCTTCGGCGATGCCGGCTTCCGCTCCGACCATCCGTCCGCGCTGGACCGCGACCCGCTTGGCGAACAGGCTGTCCAGCAGCTCTGACAGCTTGCCCCAGCCCTGCATCTGGTTGCGGGTGACCAAGTCCACCAATTCCGCGTAGTCCTTCGAGCTGCGCTCGTCCTCAGCGACCCTCATCAGCACGTCGTACTTGGCGCTCTCCCACGCGGTCATGGTGTCGGACAGGACGTCCACGCGCGGGTCGAGGTCGAGTAGGGGCGCGAAGCGCCTGACCAGCGAGAGGCAGAATGAGTGGATGGTCGAGATGCGCAGTTTGAGCACGTCGTCGCGCAGGACCTTGTGCAGGGCCGGGTCTTCCTTTTCGAGACGGCCGAATATGCGCTCTTTCATCTCGGCGGCGGCCTTCTCGGTGAATGTCAAAGTGAGTATCCGCTCGGGCGCGACGCCGGACATGAGCAGGTCGATGTAGCGCTGGCTCAGCGCGTGGGTCTTGCCGGAGCCGGCCGGGGCGAAGACGACCCTGTGCTTCAAGGGAGTGTCGAAGCCCGAATTCCTAATGACGGATGGGGAGCCAGGCACCTAGGATTCCCTGGTTTCGCGGAGGCCGCAGGTGTGGCCGAGGCCGCAGTACTCGCAGGCGTTGTCGTCGTCGGGTAGGGCCGGGAACCGGCCCGAGCGTATCTTGCCGACCACTCCGACCGCGTTGGCGACCGCGGCCTCGATGAGCTGCCTGACGTCGTACTTCTTGCCCGCGAACCAGTAAACGCCCGGGTCGCGCAGCCCATAGATGCCGAAGTTGTCCGCCTGCGCCTGCTTGTTGCCGTGCTCGTACATCCACGCGTAGAGCGGGAGCTGGAGGTGGTTGCCTTCGAGCACCGCCTTGCCGCCGTAGATGCGCGGGGCGCCGGTCTTGTAGTCAAGGACGCGGAACAGCTTGCCCGCGGTGTCCACGCGGTCGGCACGGCCCTTCAGATTGACATCCTTGCCCAGCCTGCCCTTGAGCTTGAGCTCGGCCCGGCCCGGCATGAACCCGCCTTCACGCAACTCTTCCTCGGTGCGGACGATCTCGGGCAGCAGCCCGGCAAAGACGCGGCGGGCAACCTCGGTCCAGAATGGGGGCAGGTCCACTTCTTTGAGCGTGGCGTCGAGCGCCTTGCGCGCGGCTGGCTCCAGCTTGTTGACGGCCACTGGCCCGTCCGCGTACAGCTTCTCCATCACGAGGTGGATGACGAGACCCCACTGGCGCGCGTCGATGTCGTAGCGCGGTTCCGTGGGCGTCTCGATGCCGAGCACGTGGTCGATGTAGAACTCGTACGGGCAGCGCTGGTAGTTCTCCAGCCGCGTGACCGATACCGGCCGCGCCGGGCCGAAGCTCTTCGCCAGTTCGGCCAGTACCTCCTTGTCGTCTTTGAAGTCCACCTCATGCGCGGCCTCGGCGAACGGCTTGCCTGCCGCCCTGCCCTGCGCTACCTGTGCTTCGGCGTCTGAGAAGAAGGCGTCCGGCCGTTTCACCTTCTCGGGCTTGAAGGCGAGGAACGGCGAGGGGAGGACCGGCTGGCCGTCCCGCGAGGAGTGGAAACTCAGGACCGGCGGCGTGGGCGAGGACTCGAGGGTGCGGCGGAAGTGGAACCGCTCGTGGTCGCGGTGCCAGTCCACGTCGGGCATCCCTAGCGCCTTACGCACGCGGTCGGGCAGAATCGGGTCGGGTGAGTACGGCGAGGGCAGGTTTTTCTCGGTCAGGCCGCAGAAGAAGAGCTTCGGTGGGTGGATGCCCAGCGTTTCGGTCATGTCCACGACCGTGACGCCGGACGGGTCGTGGTTTGTGGTCCGCATCGAGTTTTCGACGAGGTAGGTCAGGGTCTTGATGAGCCGGGAGCGCGGCTCCTCGCGGCCGCCGAACTGGGTCCCGAAGTCGGCCAGCGTATCGAGGACGTCGTACAGCGACTTGCGGTCAGCGAGCAGGTCGGCTTCGGTTCCAACGGCCGGGTCTACATTGCTCAGGAAGCCGGCGCGGCCGAGCAACTGCTTCAGGTTGTGCGCGAACGCGCCGGGCGTGTCCTTGGCCTTGATAGTCTCGTCCAGCAGGCTAAGCGCGTGCCGGACCCGGGACTGGATGTCGAGCAGGAACTTCCGTTCCTCAGCGTCGAGTTCGTACTCCTCGGTTGCCTGCACGCCGTCGGCGATACGCCACCAGTCGCGGCGACCCTTGATGATGCGGCCTTTGCGCGAGTAGTGGTTGAGCGCGGCGGCGCAGCGGTCGCGGGCCGCCGAGTCTTTGTCCGCTTCGAGCGCGAGCAGGCCGGGCAGGTACGGCGAACCGAATGCGGCGGCGGTGGCGATGCGCTCATATCCGGTGTCGTGGGCGCGGAGCAACTCGAGCACCGCTACTACCGGCGGCGAAATGGCGAGGCTGTTCTCCGGGTATACGGTCACGTCTACTCCGTATGCCTCGAACACGCGCTTGATGAGCGGGGCGAAGTCAGCCAGCCTGGGAACCGCGACGAACGTCTCTCGCGCGCCGTCGCCTTGGGTGATGATGGCGCGGCAGACGGCTTTGACTTCTTCCTCGATATCCGGGTACTCGTGGAACGATGGCAATACCGGCGCCGGTTCGGGCAGGTGCTCGATCTCGAACCGGCCGCAGGACAAGATGAACTCCGCGAACTTGCCTGGCAGCGCGTAGTCGGGGTCTTTCGGGTCGCCCGCGTGGCCGAGCACGAGGCACGACTCCGACTTCTCGATGAGCGCCCGGAGGAGGTCGGATTCGAGCCGGTTGGGTGCGACGAAGCTGTCGAGCACCAGTACGCCCGGCAGGTCGGCCCTGGCCACGAGCCGCGCTGCCTCGGCCATGATTCCCTCGTCGTCGATCCAGTCGAGCCGGGCCAGCTCGGACTCGTAGCGGTCCAGGCAGTCGAGGCACTCGAGCAGGCGAGCCAGTGGTTTTGGAAAGCCCTCGAGCAGTCGCTCCACTCGCTGGCGCAGGGTTGCGCGCTCCGTGGCTGGGACGTAGCGCCGGACCTCGGTGATGAACCCGGCGACGGCGCGGGAGTAGCCGATGGAGGGCAAGGGATGAGGGACTTGGGAGGAAGGAGCAAAGGCGCGCTTCCCGCCCGCGGCTTGAGGATTGGGGCTAGCGGTTTCCGCAGCCAGTAGTTGCTGGACAAAGAGGGGCTTGATTTCGGGCAGAAGGCGCCGGGCTGTGCCAAGGCGGTCGTGGATGTCGCGCGCGAGCTGGGTCAGGCTCGCGAAGCGCGGTGGGACTACCGCGTCCTTGCTGAGGCGGCCGAGCAGTTCGGCCTCGGCCAGTCGGAGCCGGCGCGGGTTGGGGCAGAGGTAGAGGATCTCGGCGGGCACGACGCCGGTCCCGAGGGCTGCATCGAGCAACCGCTCGCCGACGTCGTGCACACCGAACGGCGCGAGAAAGAGCTTTCTCACCTGTGGCCAGGCCGGATCGAAGCCGGCCGGTTCGGGATCAGGACTTGGGTTTGGCTTTGGCCGCCAGCTTGCGCGCATCCTTGCGGCGCCTGGCTTTGACTATCCGGCGATGGCGCATGCGGCGGACCTTGATTTTGCTTCTTGGCATGTTTCTCCTTGTTGCTTCCTTGACCTTCGAAGGCCTATCTAATCAGCATCTCTCTGTGCTCCGGGCCGGACAGGAGCGCCGGAAGAGGTCTACGCCCGACTTGGTTACGGGTACACCTTCTCCAGCATCCGCGGAAACGGTATCGTTTCGCGGATGTGCTTGAGACCGCAAATCCAGGACACAGTGCGTTCCAGCCCGAGCCCGAATCCTGAATGAGGGAAGGAACCGTAACGGCGTACGTCCAGGTACCAACCGTAGGCCTGGAGGGGAAGTCGGTTCTCTTCGATACGCTTCTCCATCTCCTTGAGGTCGTCCTCCCGCTCGGATCCGCCGACAATCTCACCGTAGCCTTCCGAGGCAATCATGTCAAAGCACTGGGCCAGCGACGGGTCTGCAGAGTCCCGTTTCATGTAGAAGGCCTTGATTGCCGCCGGATAGTGGTGGATCATCACCGGCCGGTCGAACGACTCGCCCAGCAGGGTTTCCTCGTCGCCGCCGAAGTCGTCGCCGAGCTTGACTTCCTTCCCCTTGGACTGGAGCAGTTCAATCGCCTCCTTGTAGGAGATGCGGTGGAATGGCACCTTGACCGCCTCCAGCTTAGTAAGGTCACGTTCGAGTACGGCCAGTTCGGGCTGGCGCTTTGCGAGCACGCGCTGTACCGTGTAGGCGACCAGCTCTTCGGCCAATGTCATGTCGCCGGCGAGGTCGAGGAATGCGACCTCGGGCTCGAGCATCCAAAACTCCATCAGGTGGCGGCGGGTCTTCGACTTCTCGGCGCGGAAGGTCGGGCCGAAGCAGTATGTCTTGCGCACCGAAGCGGCAATCGCCTCGTTGTAGAGCTGGCCGGTCTGCGCCAGGTAGACCTGCTCGCCGTAGTAGTCCACCGGAAAGAGCGTGGTGGTGCCTTCGCCAGCGGCCGGGGTCAGGATGGGCGTATCTCCGAGTATGAACCCGTTCTCGTCGAGGTAGTCGCGCATCGCCTTGACGATTTCGGAGCGGATGCGGAGAACGGCGTTCTGCCGGGCCGAGCGCAGCCAAAGGTGACGATGTTCCATCAGGAACTCGATCCCGTGTTCCTTGGGCGTGATCGGGTACGGTTCGGCAATCTGGATGAGTTTCAAGTTCGTGGCGGTCAGCTCGTACCCGCCAGGAGCACGTTTCTCCTCGCGCACCGTGCCTGAGATCGCAACTGATGATTCCTGCGTAACCGAGTCGGCCAGTTCGAAGGCCGCCTCCGGCACCTGGTTCTTGAGGAATACGCACTGGATGATGCCGGTTCCGTCGCGCAGAATCACGAACCTGACCTTGCCCGAAGACCGCTTGTTGTAGACCCAGCCGGTGAGAGTCACTTCCTGGCCGGTTGAGGTGCCGATTCGCTCTATCACTGTATCCACAGACGGATTCTAGGGCGCGAGTCAGTCAAGTCAAGCGCCGAGGGCGGCAAGCCGCGGCCGTCGGCATCGCCGCCGGTAGGACATCGCCGCCGGTAGGATTGACTTGGCCGCGCCTCGAGCTAGCATACCGCTGGTGAGCCCTTTGCTTGCGCCAGTCGACTATCTTGCATTCCTGGCAAGGTGTTTGGTGGGTTCGTGGGATCTGCGGCGTACCTGGCCTCGGTTCATCGCTCAGCTGTCGATGCACGGTGTCGGAGCGCTGCCGGTCGTCATAGTCACTTCCATCTTCATTGGTCTGACAACCGCGGTCCAGACCACCTATCAGCTGATGGGCGTGGTGCCCAAGTACTTCGTCGGTATGGGTGTGGGCCGACTGGTGCTGATCGAGCTGGCCCCGGTCCTGACCGGGTTCATAGTCGCCGGTCGCTCGGCCTCGGCCATCGCCGCGGAGCTGGGTGCAATGCGCGTATCCGAGCAGATTGATGCGCTCGACGTCATGGGAGTGGATCCGTACCGCTACCTGTGCCTGCCGAGGATCCTCGCGACGACTATCGGCCTGCCCGTGTTGGTGGTCGTGACCGAAGTCGTGGCTGTGTTCACCGCCCTCTACATCTCGTCGAGCATGCTCAACGTGCCGGCTGCTTCATTCACGTACGGCGTCACGCACTTCTTCATGCTGCGTGACTTCACCGGCGGTATCGTGAAGGCCGTCCTGTTCGGCCTCCTCATCGGTAACAGCGGCTGCTACTACGGGTTCGGCGTTCACGGCGGGGCCGAGGCAGTGGGACAGGCAACGACCCGCGCGGTCGTTCTGTCCGCAGTGCTGATTCTACTGGTTGACTTCGTCATTGCGTTCTTCTTCTTCAGAATATGATCCGAGTCGAGGCGGTCAGCAAGCGTTTCAGGGAGAGAGTCGTGCTCGATCATGTGAGCCTCGACGTCTCGGACGGTGCCACGACCGTGATTCTCGGTCCGTCAGGTATCGGCAAGACCGTGCTGTTGAAGATAATGGCCGGCTTGGTGAGGCCGGATGAGGGGCGCGTCTTCCACGACGGCCGCCGTGTTCACTTCGGGCGGTTCGCGGACAAGCAGGAACCGAGCGGCGGGCTAGGGTACGTGTTCCAGGGCGGGGCGCTGTTTGATTCACTGACCGTGGCCGAGAACGTGGCCCTGGTTCTTGAGGAGACTACTCGACTGGCCCAGACGGAAATCTGTGAACGGACCGATGCGGCTTTGCGGCGTGTGGGCATGGTCGAACACTCAGGTCTCTATCCGCGAGCCCTCTCCGGTGGAATGACGCGGCTCGTGGCCATCGCGCGCGCGCTGGTCGGGGATCCGCGCTGCGTCTTCTTCGATGAGCCCACTACCGGACTGGATCCGGCAGTACGTGAGCGGGTCTACCAGATGATGACCGAGCTTCGCGAGCGCAGCGACCGCTCTCTGGTAGTGGTTACGCATGACCTTGAAGCCGCAGGCCTGCTTGCCGACTGCACGTACATGCTCCGCGCCGGCAAGCTGGTTCGGGCAGACAGCGTGAGAAAGGAACATTATGAGCAGGCGCATTCGTGACGTGGTTGTGGCGTCATTCGTTCTAGGCGGCATCGGGCTCGCGGTCTTCTCCTACTTCTGGTTCTCCGGCCGACTCACCGGACGCGGCCGCAACATCTATACCGTCAAGTTTCGTGACATTGCCGGGCTTAGGATCGGAGACCCGGTGCAGGTTCTCGGCATCGAGAAGGGAAGAGTGACCAAGATCTACCTCGCCAGTAACCACGTTGAAGTCCAGGTCCTTCTGGACCGTGACTACCAGCCTGCGCTGGATACGCGGTTCGCGATCCGTTCGGTCAGCTACCTCGGTGGGGACCGCTACCTTATGGTCACGCCGGGTGACTCGGGTGCGGCCGCACCGAACCACGTGTTCCGGGGAGTGAATGAATCGCTCGAACTGGAGACGACATTCCTCAAACTCGACCGACTTCTGGCCGAGCTCAACCCGACCGAACTGAGCCGCGCCCTGAGCAAATCGGCCAGCGACCTTGTCGGCACCATCCGTACCGAACTCGCAACTGTCACAGGTGACTTCACAAACACGGCGGGCAATCTGAGTCGGCTCGCGGCCCGGCTCGACACTTTCGTTCAGCTGGTCGACGCAAGTTCGACCGCAGGCAAGCTCGTGCGCTCCGACTCGCTATACGAAGAAGTCCGCCAGACCAACATCGAGCTGCATGACCTGATTGCTGACATAAGGGCCCATCCCGACAAGTACGTGAAGGTGAAGTTCAGCCTGTTCAAGTAGGTCAGAGAATCTCCTGAGGCACTTCTGCGCGGGCAGCCGCTGGCGGCGTGTTGTCAACGTGAGCCAGCTGAGTTCGACCGGCACAGCCAATTCAGACTACGCAAGGGCAACCCGGCCCGCGATTGAACCCTTCCTGGCAGCCATTACGGTGTCCGGCGAGGCAGCTGCAGGGAGGTCACCAGAGAAGCTGCGACAGCCAGGCACTCCCCACGCAACCCGCGAATGAAGCGACACCGGCGCGACGGGCGTGCCTCGGTTGACTCTTGTCAAGCGTGTGCTATCTTCTGTCGCCGTGGACAACATATCCGGCGACCGGATGGTCATACTTGGCTCGGGCGGAGCCAGGATTGTTGTCGCCAAGCAGTTGCGGGCCTCGGGTGGCATCTGGTTCTCGCTTGGGGGAACGCGTTTCCTTTTGGATCCGGGGCCGGGTTCGCTGGTGCGGATGACCGGCTCTCGCCACCACCTCAACCCGACGGAGCTGTCGGGCATACTCCTTTCTCATCGCCATCTCGATCACTCCGGAGACGTGAACAACATGATCGAGGCAATGACGATGGGCGGGACCGAGCCGCGCGGAGCCTTGTTCGCGCCTTCGGATGCGCTTGTTGGTGACGATCCGGTCGTGCTCAAGTACGTGCGGCCGTTCCTCGAGAGGACGGTCACAATCGAGGAGGGCGGTTCGTACGAACTGGGCAGTGTCAGGTTCATCTGTCCGGTTAGGCATCAGCACCGGGGCGAAGTGTACGGGTTCAGGTTCAGCGTCGACCGAGCTCAGAAGTCAGAAGTCAGAGTGCAGAATGCAGAAGTGAGGACGAGCGGTCAGCCACTTGATCCCTCGATCTCTCGATCCCTTGATCCCTTCCTCACCATTTCGTACATCGCGGATACGAGGTACTTTCCCGAGCTCGCCGAGCACTACAGGGCCGACGTTTTGATCATGAACGTGGTGCGGCCTCAGCCGTCGGGTCTCGACCACCTGCACGCACCTGACGCAGAGGAACTGGTCAAGGCAATACGACCGAAACTGGCCCTGCTCACTCACTTCGGGATGCGGATGCTGGCTGCCAAACCGTGGGTCGTCGCGCGGGAGATGAGTGAGAGGACCGGGTGCAAGGTGGTGGCGGCGGCGGACGGAATGCTGATAGACCTTGAGCCGCTCAAGGCTACAATTCCCAACTCCTAATTGACAATGCCTAAATCGGGGGCGGCGTAGGTGAGTGAGCGCAGGCGGGTTAAGCTGCTGCCCGAGGAAACGGTGAGGCGGATTGCGGCGGGAGAGGTGATTGTCCGGCCGGCCAATGCCATCAAGGAACTGATTGAGAATTCGCTGGATGCAGGATCAACCGAAATCCGGATTGAGGTGAAGCAGGGCGGAAAGAACCTGATCAAGGTCAGTGACAACGGCTGCGGGATGACGCGCGATGACGTCAGGCTGGCAGTCGCGCGGCATGCCACCAGCAAGCTGAACACTGCCGAGGACCTGACGCGGATTACCACCTACGGTTTCCGCGGCGAGGCGCTGGCTTCCATCGGTGCGGTCACGCGACTGACCATCGAGACGAACGCGGACGAGGCCGGTCCGGGAACGCAGGTCGAGGTCGAGGGCGGGGAGACAAAGGGCATCAACGAGATTGCCCGGCCGCGCGGCACTACCATCACTTCCCGGATGCTCTTCTTCAACCTGCCGGTGCGCCGGGCGTTCATGAAGTCGGACAACTATGAGTCTCGGTTGGTCGTGGAGGCGGTGCGCAACTACGCGATTGCCTTTCCCACGGTCGGGTTCACGCTGATATCAAACGACCGCGAGGTGATGCGCCTCGGCCTGGCCGCGAGCGTGAAGGATCGCATCAAGGCGCTGTTCGAGAAGCGGGTGGTCGAGCGCCTGGTCGAGATGAAGATCGATAACCCGCTGCTCTCGCTCACCGGGTTCCTCGCCGAGCCGACCCGGTCGCGCAGCTTCTACGAGGTGCAGGCGATATTCATGAACAAGCGCCCGGTGCGGAATCCGACCGTTGTGCGCGCGGTGTACGAAGGCTACGGTCCGGTGCTTACCGGCAACAACCCGGACTTCGTGCTCTTCATTGAGACCGACCCATCGAGGCTCGACGTGAATCTGCACCCGACCAAGCAGGAGATCAGGTTCGCGGACGAACGATTCCTGTTCGATTTCGTATCCGAGGCGGTCAGGCAGGGACTCGGAATCCAGCGTGGCAAGGAGACCGCGGATGCCGACTTCCTCTACCAGCGAGGATTCGTGCCCGAGGACGCGGCGCCCCAGGAGTTCTGGCAACTGCACAACACCTACATCCTCGCGCAGGTGACCTCCGGGTACGTGATAGTGGACCAGCATGCTGCCCACGAGCGGATCTTGTTCGAAGAGGTGATGAAGGGCCGGGAAGACGTCGCGCCGCAAGGGCTCCTGTTCCCGATCACCCTCGAACTCACGGCAGAGGAGTTCGAAGCCTACGAGCGGGCAAAGGACCGGCTGGCGAAGATGGGCGTCGAGGTCGCACCCTACAGCGGCCGCACCGTGGCTGTTGAGACGGTTCCGGCCGGGTCATTCATGGGCAGGGAGGAGGTGCAGGAGCTGTTCGCCAACCTCGCCAAGGTGAAACCGGGCGATGCCGGATTCGGAACCGAGCTGGCCAAGGTCATTGCCTGCAAGGGCGCGGTGAAGGCTGGCCAGCGGCTGACCACCCCGGAGATGGAGTCAATCATCAACCGGCTCTTCGCCTGCAAAGAGCCGTACTTCTGTCCGCACGGCCGGCCGGCGATTATCAAGATCACGGTTGGAGAGCTGGAACGCAGGTTCGGCAGAACCTAGGCAGCGAATTCCCAATTGCCAGTTCCTAATGGTCCGGCCTTCGCATTTGATTCGTCACTAAGGCTTCGTCATTCGTCACTGACCAGCGATAGATACAGGACAACATGACCAGCGCAGACAGGCTTGACGGCAGGACCCAGCTCAAGGTTCTTGTGCTATGTGGTCCTACCGGCGTCGGCAAGACCGAGGTCGCGGTTGAGTTGGCGCGGAAGTACAAGCTCGAGATCATCTCGGCTGATTCGCGTCAAGTCTACTCCTGGCTCGACATCGGCACAGCCAAGCCGAGTCCTGAACTGCGCCGAGAAGTCGGCATTCATATGGTCGATATGGTCGAGCCGAACCGAGTCTACTCGGCCGCTGATTTCGCTCGCGATGCCCTGGTAGTGATGAGACATCTGCGGCGGGACGGGAAGCGGTTCACTGTCGTTGGAGGCGCCGGCATGTATCTGAAGGCGCTGTTCGAGCCTTTCTTCGAGGCACCGAAGCCCGACCCGGTGCTGCGGCAGCGGCTGGAGGCCGAATCGTCATTCCTGCTACACGACCGTCTGAAGCAGATCGACCCGGAGCGGGCGGCCAAGCTGCATCCGAACGATCGGCAGCGCGTAATCAGGGCGCTGGAGGTATACGAGTCCACCAACAAGACCATGACCGAACTCAGCAGGGCGACAAGACCCAAAACTGAGTTCGAGCCGGTCTACGTTGTTCTGACCATGGAGCGTGAAACGCTGCGCCAGCGGCTGGACGAGCGGTTCGATACGATGATGCGCACGGGCTTGCTGGATGAGGTCCGCCGTTTGCGCGAGTCGGGCTTCGGCCGGGATACCTACGTGGCCAATGCCTACGGCTACGCTGAGTTGTTGCGGCACTTGGAGGGAGAGCTGGTCTTGGAGCGGGCGGTGGCCGAAGCCAAGGCCAAGACCCGGGCCTATGCCAAGCGTCAGATGACATGGTTCCGTTCGCTCAAGGACGCGTGTTGGTTCGAGTGCAAGGATACCGCCGATGCTGTGCGTCTGGTAGGGCCGTTGCTGCAGCAGGTGCTCGCGGAGCACTAGGCAAGCTCCAAGTCCAAAGCTCGAATGAGGATCGAAACACGAATGATCAGAACACGAACGGCCGCGCACCATCGCGTGGCTGCGAGTCGTTCATTCGGGTTTCGCAGCGGAATCGGACTGCGGGATTCGTGCTTCGGGCTTCGGACTCTGTCTGCCTGACTTGACCGCGCTTGGCAGTTGGGTAATATACACATTCTGAGCCCAGAAGCTATTCTGTCGAGACTTCCCACTAGAGGAGGATTGGTCTGATGCGCACAACTTTCACTTCCGAGTCGGTGACCGAGGGCCATCCGGACAAGGTCTGTGACCGGATTTCGGATGCGGTGCTGGATGAGGTCCTGCGCCAGGACCCGCATGGCCGGGTAGCCTGTGAGACGTTTGTCACCGTCGGCATGGTGCTGGTCGGCGGTGAGATCACGACCCATGCATGGGTCGACCTGCCGCGGCTGGTTCGAGGCGTGCTCCGCGATATCGGCTATGTTACGGCGCAGAGCGGTCTTTCCTGCGATAGCTGCGCGGTATTGAATGCCATTGGCAAGCAGTCTCCCGATATCAAGCAGGGCGTTGATACCGGTGGGGCAGGAGATCAGGGCGTGATGTTCGGCTACGCCTGCAAGGAGACCGACGAGTTGATGCCGCTCCCGATGGTGCTGTCGCACAAGCTCGCCCAACGCCTCGCCTACGTGCGCAAGCATGGTACCCTGCCCTATCTCCGCCCGGACGGGAAGTCCCAGGTAACGGTTGTGTACGACAACGGCCTGCCGGTGCGAGTGGACAGCGTCGTCATCGCGGCCCAGCACGACGAGTCGATTCTCGACAAGACCGGCCACCACATCACCAAGTCGGCAAGGCAGGAACTCATTGATACCGTGGCGCGACACGTGGTACCTGTCCAGTACATCGACCGGAACACCAAGTTCTACGTCAACGAGACCGGTAAATTCGTGGTCGGCGGTCCGCAGTCCGACACAGGGATGACCGGCCGCAAGATAATCGTCGATACCTACGGCGGTAGGATCGCTCACGGCGGTGGCGCGTTCTCGGGTAAGGATCCCAGCAAGGTGGACCGTTCGGCGACGTACATGGCACGGTACATCGCCAAGAACTGCGTGGCTGCGGGGCTCTGCAAGGAGATCGTCGTCCGTCTGGCCTACGTTATCGGGGTGGCGGAGCCTACCGACGTGTCGGTCGACACCTTCGGCACCGGCTTGATAGAAGACGAGAAACTGGTGAGACTGATTCGAGACGTTTTTCCGCTGAGACCCAGGGAGATGATCCGTCACCTGAATCTGCTGAAGCCGATATACCAGGCTACGTCCGCCTACGGCCACTTCGGCCGCGAACCACAGGTGAAGAAGGCTGGCAAGCAGACGTGGGAGTTCTTCAACTGGGAAAAGACCGACAAGACCGCTGAGTTGCGCCGGGCGCTCAAGTGAGGAGATGACATGGATTGTGATGTCAGGGATCTGAGTCTGGCCAGGACGGGAAAGACGAAGATTGAATGGGCCGGGCGGTTCATGCCGGTCCTGGCTGAGATCAGGAAGCGATTCGAGAGGCAGCTTCCCCTCAAGGGCGTGAAGATGAGCTGCTGCCTGCACGTTACCTCGGAGACCGCGAACCTGATCCTGACGCTCAAGGCCGGCGGCGCGGACGTGCGTCTATGCGCGTCAAATCCGCTCTCGACTCAGGACGCGGTGGCAGCTTCGCTCGCGAGGGACTACCGCATCCCGGTATTCGCGGTGAATGGCGAGGACCGGACTACCTATTTCCGGCACATCGAGCAGGCGCTCTCGCACGGGCCGGTGATTACTACCGACGACGGCGCTGACCTGATATCGACGCTGCACAAGGAGAAGGGGAAGCGGCTCGCATCCGTCCTCGGTGGCACCGAAGAGACGACGACCGGCGTTATCCGCCTGCGCAGCATGGAGAAGGATGGAGTTCTCGCATTCCCCGTAGTCGCGGTCAACGATTCAGAAACCAAGTTCATGTTCGACAACCGCTACGGAACCGGCCAGTCGTCGCTTGATGGCATCCTGCGGGCAACAAATGTGCTCTTCGCCGGCTCGACGCTCGTGGTGTGCGGCTACGGCTGGTGCGGCCGCGGTGTCGCGTCCCGTGCGAAGGGTCTGGGCGCGGACGTCATCGTGACCGAGGTGAACCCGGTGCGAGCGCTGGAAGCGCGGATGGACGGGTTCCGGGTGATGCGACTCATCGAGGCCTGCAAGACGGGGGATGTGTTCATAACTGTGACGGGTGACATCAACGTAGTTGACCGGCAGCACCTGCTGGCGATGAAGGATGGTGCCATAGTCTGTAACTCCGGCCACTTCGACGCAGAGATCAACAAAGCCGCCTTGGACGAGATGGCTAAGTCGAGACGCGAACTGCGTCCGTCATGTATCGAGTACACGCTCAGCAACGGCCGCAGGCTGATTCTCCTGGCCGAGGGCAGACTCGTGAACCTGGCCGCGGCCGAAGGCCACCCGGCGATGGTGATGGACATGTCATTCGCCAACCAGGCTCTGGCCGCCGAGTACATCCTGGGGAGCAAAGGCAAGCTGCAGAACCGTGTCTACAAGCTGCCTGAGGAGCTCGACAGGAGTATCGCCGAGGTCAAGCTAAGGACGCTCGGGATCAAGATAGACAAGCTGACTGCCGAGCAGGCCGCATACATATCTTCTTGGCAGCACGGAACATAGGCCGGGCAGGAGTTTGTGAAGGGGACGGGGCCTGTGGCCCCGTTCTGTTCTTGGCCGACTTGTCCTTGCGTCCGAGGAAGGGGTACCAGGGCTGCCGGTGCAGGGATGACGGCTGCTGGGGAACGGGCCTAGAGCGGGAGGATCTTGCTTCGGAACTCGGCCGCCTCGTCTTCATCGGTTGCTAGGGCGTTGACAAAGCGCTCAATTCCCGACTGACCAAGGGAGTAGTCTTCTCCGATGAGCAGGAGTCCCTGGCGAAGCCAGGTCCGGATCTGATGCACGTCGCGGACGGCCTGCTGATAGTGGCCAACATCCAGAAGCGGACGCATGGTATCCTCGCTCAGGGCAAATGCGTTCAAGATGAACGGGTAGCTGCGAAGGGAGATTCTGACCGAAGGCGGGTTGCCTCTTCCACCCGGCAGCGGCATCACGGCGACGATGTTGTCCTTCTCTATGAGGCCTTCTGTGGCCAGCGCGGGCCGAAACCCTAGCCTGGCAGCGATTACGCCCACCCCAATGCTGTTGATCTCGGTGTCGTTTGCGTGAGGATTGACCGAACGGGCCATGCGGATACGGAAGGTCGCTGATTCCTGCATGGCCAACAACTCACGGAACGCGCACCACGTCATTATCGCTGCCAGGCCGCCACGCCGATAACGCAGGCCAACTGCTGAGTTTGCGAGAGTCACGCCCTTGCTTGATGGGGAGCGCTCCACGCTTATCATGCCGGCAAAGTTCCCATCCTCGCGCAGCCGGACAACTGCGTTGTCTGCTTGAATGTCGGTGACTACCTCGAAGCGGCGTTCCGACAGCCGTCCATCCACTATCAGTATGTGGCCATGGTCGAGCCATGCGAAACGGGGACCGATACGGTGAGGAGACCAGACTTGCGACTCCGTACTCTGGAGTTGACCAGCCGAGAGTTGCGAGGAGGAGTTGTCGCGGGACCATTCGTGGTGAGGCATGCGCACTGCAATGTGCACGCCGTGTGCCACGGGGCATCATTGTATCCCTTGCCGTAATTTACTATAGAATAACGCTTTAAATACTGCGACAATTCATCGTGTCGCGTTGTTGCGGCAGCACGCATACCCTCTCGTTTTGTCGACTGCCGTATTGTGCGGCACTTGCTCTTGACTGGCTATGAGTTTAGTGTGTCACGTCGTAGCGCGCGATAATCTCGCGTGACAGGCGATTCGGTTGTGCGGTCGCCTGTGGTAGGCCGGCAACAGGGCTACTGCGACAACACCAGCTTCACGATTTGTGTATAACTTGCGGTCTGCATTCGGCAGAAGTACGTCCCTGGCTTCACGGGCGATCCACGCTCATCGGTACCATTCCATCGGGCGTGGTGAAACCCTGCCCGCAGTTCAGACGCATTCAGAGTGCGGACGAGTGCTCCTGCCGCGTCGTACACCTGCAACAGGACGCGCGAGCTCCTCGGCAACGCAAATGGTACGTGGATTCGGCCCACAAAGGGATTGGGACGAGGGGAGCCAAGGGAGTACTCCCGAGGAATCACGGAGATTTCGTCGGGACTCTCGATTCCCGGCGCTGGTCTTACTACCACCTGTCGCTGTGTGAAATCGTTGGAGGGATTGCTGTCTCCCGCCAGCATGGTGGAGCACCGGACAAGATGGGTGCCGACCTGGTTGGCAGTCCATTGTGCGAATTCGGCAGTATCGATGCTACCGATGGGCAGGATCATTACGGTTTCGCGGCTGAAGAAGGAGCCGACGGCAAAACGGATGCGGAAGCTGTCTCTGGCACCGCCGAAGTTCGTGATGACCGCGCGAGGCGCTATGACGGAGCCCGAGTCAACGGTGTCGGGCGGGGCGAGAATTGCCGAAGCGCCGACATCGTGACGCGGTCGGCGCACGACCAGCAGGGCGATAGCCGTGTCGTTGGCTGGGCCATCATCCAGTATGGCTGAGAATGCCTTCATGAGGTAGGTGTCTTGTGGAGCGGCCAACCAGGAAGCGAAAGACACATTTGTGCTCTCCTGCGGGCTCAGGGTGATGGTGTCCGCGTCCTCGTACACCTGCGCCACCTTCCCGGCAGTGAGCGATCGCGCCCTCCTTCTAGTGTCCCCGCAGGCGGCCCGGGCTGCTGTCTCGATCCGGAACCAGACCGGGAACGTCTGCGTTGTGGTGCCAAGGTTCTTGAAACGGGCTGTCGGCGTGACACTGGTTCCTGAATCGAGCGGCCCTACCGGCGCTACTATCTGCCTGCAGGCGACATCGATCGGAATCACCTGCACGGTGTCGGTGAAGAAGTCGTTGGACGGAACGGTGTCGCCCTCGACCTCTATGCTGCAGCGTACCTGCACGAGCCCGGTCGGGTGTGCGGCCCATGGTTTGAAGGAAACGACCGCCGACTGCCCCGGAGCCGGGCCGTCGAAGACCTGGATTGTATCGCCGTAGGGCAGGCCGATGTACATAAACGCGTTGACCGGAGGAATGACATCACCGTTGTTCTTGATGCGGGCGCGCGGAATCACTGTGTCGTAGTGATCAAAGGAGCCCTGCGGAGCGACGATTGCGTTCACTTCCATTTCCGGACGGCCGTAGCGGAGCCGGGCGGTGTAGATGCTGGTCCACCCGCCAGTGTGCGAGACCTCGCCCGATACAAAGACATGGTCGGTGTCGGAAGCGCAGATGGTCGTTCCGAAGTCGATCATCTGGTCGTTGCCATCGAAGCGATAGGTCCAGAGTGTATCTTTGCTGGCAGCGTTGGTCGCGGTGTAGCCGAGAACGATGATGTCGTTGCCACTTCGGCCAGCGACATAGACACGTCCCTTGCGGTAGAATACCGAGTACCCCCGGTCGTCGGCAGTGGAGCCGAACGTGGCGCCGGCCGTGCCCCAGCGCGACGTCAGAGTGCTGTTGAACTTCATGGTCGACACCTGTTCATTCAGGGGATACGGATACGCCAGGGTACCGGTTACGTAGACGTTCTGTGTGGACGAGTCGTCGAGCGTGACTGAGAAAGCATAGTCGTCGCCGTGCTCCGATGCAACGTTGAGGCTGCGATAGTTTAGTCGGCTGCCGGATGGGCTGTAGCGGACAACGGCATAGTTGTAACCCTGAGAGGTTGAGCCATTGTCTTGGTAGTCGAAACCAACAGCGTAGATGTCACCGTTCTTTGCCACCTTGACGTCGAAAGCGACGTCATCGTCGCCGTTGTCCATTGTTGTCGTCGGGTTGTGGTAGACGGCGGCCCACGACCGAACTCCCGAGGGAGTGAACCTCATGGTCCACCACTCCAGCATCCAGTCAAAATCCGATCCGTGGCCGGTGGTCACGATGCCGCTGTCCGGGCACGCGGCCAACGAAACAGCCGCATTGTCATAGAGGCTGTAGTCGTCGAAGTAGTCGGGGTGGAGGTCCTTTCCCCGGTTCCTCCGGGCGAACGCCGTTGTGTCGAGGACATAGGTTCGCGTCCAGAGCGTATCGCCGCTGGATGGGTTGATGCGAGCCACCATGTATCCGGTCAGGAATCCGTACCCGGAGTCGGAACCGCAGATGTAGACATCACCCGACTTGCCGATGGCAATGTCGAAGGCTTCGTCATCGCCACCGAGCCCCGAGTATCTGTGCCAGAGCTCCACGCCGTTCGAGTCATACTTGGCCCAGGCGGCGTCGTCGTGGCCAGTGTTGTTCGCCCTGCCCGCGATGTAGATGTTGCCGGCCGAGTCGACGGCAACGGCCTGCGCAATGTCCCCGGAACTGGTGCCGGTGCCGCTGAAACCGCTCACCCAGGCACGGGTTCCATCCGGCCGGTACTTCATCACCACCAAATCAAGCCCGTTGGGATTGCCGGCCAGCTCGCCGGCTCCGACGACAAGAAGGTTGCCGGTCAGGGTGTCAAGGTAGCTGTCTGTCGCTTCGTTGAACTGGCTCTGACTGGGGCCGACATAGTGCTTGATCCAGGCCGGGTTGACGCCTCCGGCAGCAGCAACCGCCGCGAGTAGCGATAGGACCGCGAATAACCTGCAAGTGCGCATCAAGCCTCCTACTAGCCGGTAAGGTTCACGCCGGAGTCAAGCTCCCTTGGGTGTTGTTGTGCGGCACCTTGGGGCCTGTGCGACCCGGGCACAATAGACCACAGGGTCGCGGATTCCGGCCTGAGAAACAATACCAGTCGGGCGCGGTAGAGTCAAGGAAGCGGAGCAGAGAGCGCGTTCTGATGCTCGGTTGGCGATTGTTTGACAGGGATGGAGTGAAGGCTATCCTTGGCAATGGAGATCAGGTCTATCCGGCCCGAGGAGCTCGAGGCATGCTGTGCCTTTGGCGGTACCGGCTGGCTGGCCAACGTGGTCGGGAGAATCTGGGAAGAGGGGACGAGTTCGCCCGAGCTTTCCTTCGTCGCCGAAGACGGCGGCAGGCCGGTGGGCAGGGTCTTCTTTCACCGCCGTTCGTCACCCACCGAGATGGCCATGTTCGGAACGCACATCGGCTCGTCAGTCGATTTCTTTGCGACCGGTACTTTTCTGTTGAACGGGGCGCTGGCCAGGTTGAGTGAGAGGGGAGTAGCCGGGGTCGAGTACGCCATCCATGATGTCTACGACCCTGACCCGACACTGTACAAGGCGCTCGTTGAGGCGGTCGGGTTCAGACAGCGCCAGGAGAAGAAGCGCTATGTCTGGCAGAACACCGGCTCCGCACTCCGGGTTCGGCTCAGGCTTGAGTTCAGGCCCATGTCCGACGAAGGCGAGGACGCATTCGCCGCCGCAGTCGGACGGGTTACTGTAGGCACGCTTGATCGTCAGGATAGAGTCCGCATCAGGAAACACGGCGCGGCGGAGACGGCCCGCTGGTACATGCGGATTCTAAGGGAAGGGGAGTTCAAACCGTCCGAGTGGCTGCTCGGCTATCTTGCCGACGGAAGACTCTGCGGGTTGGTGGTACCGAAGCGGATGGACAAAAGGGAAGGAACGATTGAATACATCGGCGTGGTTCCGGAACTGCGTGGTCACGGGTACGGATTTGATCTGCTCGTGAAGGGGACGGCAATGCTCCAGCAGAACGGATTCGGCACAGTCGTGGCCGAGACAGATTCGGAGAACCTGCCATTCTGCGCGGAGCTCGAACGGGCCACGTACGTGCATCGCGGCACGCTGCGTAGTTTCCGTTGTGACCTCGGGCGCGGGGCGGGCGGCTGTTCGCCAACACCGGGAGAGGCATGACCGAGCATCGGTGACCGGTTCTTGACTGGTAACTGGAGGCTGGGAGACGATTGGCAGCGGGGTTCGCGACCGGCTGCTCTCGTTCGGCGGGTTGGCAGCTTGACTTCCAGAGGCTGGTGCATACACTTTACGCCCATGTGGTTTGTGCCGTTTCTGCTCCTGTCCGCGCTTTCGCTGCAAGGGGACCTCAAGTTGACATTGGAGCAGTACTCCTACCCGGTCGATGATTCTGCTACGATGCTTGAGATATCTTACGAGATACCCAATACTTCCCTCGCATTCCTGCGGGAGGGCAGCGACTTTGCCGCCCGCTACCAGATTGGCGTTCAAGCGTCCGACAAGCGAAGAGATGTGGTGGCCGGAGACCTCTGGCAAGGAGTGGTGCGGACGCAGGGCTACGGCCCGACCGTGGCTCGTGATTCGGTCGAGGCCGGGACGGTGAGGTTGGTCGTGCCCAGCAGGGCACTTGACGTGCGGGTCGAAGTCAACGATCTCGGAAGCGAACGGTCGGCGCTGGCCAGGTTTGGGATTGAGCGGTCTAGCGGCGGTATCACCGCAAGGCTCTACCGCTCGGGCAAGCCGGTCGCGGTGCGCAAGTACCAGATCGGTGACACGCTGGTGGCGGTGGCCGAAGCGACCAGTCACCAGGATCGGATGGACAGCTGCAGGTTTGTGCTGAAGCGCGACCGGCACGTTGTGACCGGCGCGACTGTCCAAACGACTATGAAGGAAGTTCCGGCCGCGAGTGGAAGCAGCGAAGAGGTTCGACTCGCGAGGCCGGAGGCGCGGTTCGAGTACATAGTCGGGGATTCGGCTGGCATGGCGCGCCTGGGAGGCGGCAGTTACGTGCTGGAGGTCACTGGATTCGGCGCGGCGCGGGAACTGCACGCGACGGTGGGATTTCGAATCGAGGTTCCGTTCTTTCTGGATGATTCCGCGTACCTGCAGCGGGTAGAGCAGCTGGTGTACGTGGCAGGAAGCGAGGACCTGAGACGCCTCCGCCTGGTGTCGCGCAGCGAGCGGCAGCGGGAGTGGAGCGATTTCTGGAAGCAGAAGGCACAGTCTCCGATCAAAGGGCGTTACGTGACCGAGGCTGAGTATTTCGAGCGGATAGAGTATGCGCAGCAGCAGTTCGGGCACGGAGACCGGGGGTACTCCAGCGACCGTGGTCACGTCTACGTGATCTACGGATCGCCCGACCAGGTCGAGTCGCGGCCATTCGACATCGATTCGCCGGCTGTCGAGATCTGGTACTACTACCAGACCAATAAAGAGTTCTACTTCATAGACAAGTTCGGAGCAGGGCAGTACGTCCTGCGGAACCGCGAGGAACTTTGACAATCGCCTGCAGCGAACAGCTTCCAGAGAGGCTACGGCGATGAGCACGAGCCTCATTCTTTGTCTGGCTTTCACCGGGGCGCTCGATTTCAGCGTCGACTGGTCGGCATTCAGGGAGAGGGTGGATTCCAGTCGGGTTGAGTTCTTCTACGCGATACCCTACGACCAGTTGCTGTATACCCAGACTGCTGACAGCGGACTGGTGGCCGAGTTCAGTGTGCGGCTTGAATTCGCGGGTCTGGACAACAGCTTCCGCCAGGAGGGCACGGTTCTGAAGCGGGCTCGCATCCGGAGTTTCCAGGAGGCGTTTGCGGCGCAGCGCAACTTCGTCGATGGTTTCAGCGTAACCGCGCCCCCGGGTAGGTACCGGTTCACGGTAGCAGTTGCCGAAACGAGTTCGTCCGGTCAGACCGATGGCATCCGTGAGGATACCATCCTGCTGGAGGGATTCAGCGGCGGTCTCGCCCTGGGTTCGCTGCAGGTCGGCTCTACCGCTCTGACCGACACCGCCACGGGCGCGGTCTCGGTCATACCCAATCCCACGCGCAGGTTTTCGGACAAGGGGCTCGAGGCGCTGTACGTCTACTACGAAGGCTATGACCTGAGTCCCGAGAGCGCAACCTATCGAGTCAGGGCGGCAATCTTTCGCAGCCGGGAGGGCAAAGAGGACACGTTGGTCGAGACCCCGCTCTTGTCAAAGCCGAAGCAGGGAACGGCTGTAGCATATGCGCTGGGGGTGAGCGTGGCGGGCGTAGACCCCGGAGCCTACACTCTTGGTCTTGAGTTGACTGATGTCGCTACCCGGCGTTCCGTGACCGCCAGCCGGGAGTTTGTCATCGGCTCGTTGGCGCCGGAGACAGGTGTGTCCGGGCCAGGCCTCGACAGCCTGGGTCCGTACGAACGCAAGTACTACGACCAGATCCAGTACCTGGCGACTCCAAAACAGGTAGCATACTACAAGGCGTTGTCGGATACGGGCAAGATGTCATACCTGGCGAAGTTCTGGGGCGTTCGAAACCTGAAGGAGTTCAGTCGGCGGATGGAGACGGCTGCGGGCAGATTCCAGCAGCCCAAGGTCGCCGGCTACAATACCGACCGCGGCCGGGTCTACGTCAAGTATGGAGAGCCGGATGCGGTCGAGCAGAAGGTGGTTGAGGCCGAGACGCGACCCCGCGAGTACTGGCACTACTACAACACAGGCAGTGTTTTCGTCTTCATTGACATCCGGGGTGATGCCAACTATCGGCTGGCCTGGACCAATGCCAAAGACGAACCGAAGACCGGTTTGGAGTCCTACCTGACTCCGGAAGAACAGAGCCAGTTCAAGTAGTCTCAGATATGGCAGTGGTGCTGGTCGAGACACATCCATTCAGGTCCGAACTGTGCGACATACCGGACGGAGTCGCGGTCAGACCGGGCGACGCTGTCGTGGTGCAGGACGAGGATGGTGAGGACGTCGGCCGGATTGTCTCGTACGAGGATTCGGATGAGAGTCGGAGCGTGGTGCTGCGGGCCGCCACCGATGATGACCTCCGGCGCCGTCGGGAACTCGACGCCGAAACCGGCAAGGCCCTGGCCGTCTTCTGCCGGCTCAAGCATGAGTACGGGCTCGGCATGCGCGTGGTGGGAGCCCACTGGCGCCTTGACCGGAAGAAGATATGCTTCTTCTTTGCCTCCGAGGAACGCTTCGACTTCCGGGCGCTGCACAAGGCAGTATCCACCGCGTTGGACACGCGCGTCTCCATCAAGCAGATAGGGGTGCGAGACCACGCCCGTCTTCTGGGCGGGCTCGGACCTTGCGGCCGGGACCTCTGTTGCCGCAGTTTCGTGCGTGAGCTGAAGCCGATCGCACTGCGTATGGCGAGGCAACAGAACCTGTTTGTGGAACCGGCAAAGATCTCGGGTGTGTGCGGCAAGCTCCTGTGCTGCCTGGCGTTTGAGGACCAGAGCTACCAGCAGTGGTTGAAGGAAATGCCGTCGAACGGGATCACTGTCAAGACCGAACACGGTCCGGCCGTGGTAACAAGTCATGACGCAATCAAGCGCCGCGTCACCGTGCGCTATGAGGATGGCACCGAGCAATCGGTCGCGCTTGAGGAGTTGGTGCCGGGGCGAGAGGCGGGGCATTCAAGATGAAGCAAGCAAGCCAGAGGCCGGCCTGGCTCACCAAGGTCGCGGCGCAGGAGCAGGTCAGCCCCGAGCTGATTGCGAAGCACTGCGCCGAGGGCAAGGTGACGATCCTCCGTTCCAGGCACCGGCGTATCGCACCGCTGGCAGTCGGCAAGGGCATGACCGTGAAAGTCAATGCCAACATCGGTACTTCACCAGACGCCAGCGACCTGAAGAATGAGCTGGCTAAACTGGGCGCGGCAGTCGCAGCCGGTGCGGACACCGTCATGGACCTGTCGGTAGGCGGAGATGTCGATGAGGTGCGCGCGGCCGTAGTTGCCGAGTCGCCGATTCCAGTCGGAACCGTGCCCGTGTACCAGACGGCGCTTGATGCCCGTCGTCGGGGCAAGTCTTTTGTCGACGCCAGCGCCCGGGAGATGCTCGCCGGGGTGGAAAAACACCTGCGCGACGGAGTCGATTTCGTCACGGTCCATTGCGGCATTACCCGGCAGAACGTGGAAATCCTAACCAAGGCCCGCCGGGTATGCGGAGTCGTCAGCCGCGGCGGATCGATGACCATCGAGTGGATGCGGCGTAACCGCAAAGAGAACCCCCTCTACGAGTACTACGACGAGCTGCTCGCGATGGCTCGCGACCACGGTGCCGCGCTCTCTATCGGGGACGGGCTGCGTCCGGGAGCCCTGGCGGACGCAACCGATACCGCACAGGTAGCGGAGCTTCTGACAATCGGCGAACTCGTTGCGCGGGCCCGGGCCGCCGGTGTGCAGGCGATGGTCGAGGGGCCGGGACACGTCCCGTTGGACCAGATCGAGGCCAACGTCAAGCTGGAGAAGGCCGTCTGTGACGGGGCGCCTTTCTACCTTCTCGGTCCTCTGGTGACCGACGTCGGGTGCGGTTACGACCACATCACGGGCGCAATCGGCGGCGCCCTGGCAGCCTGGCACGGGGCGGACTTCCTCTGCTACGTGACGCCCTCTGAGCATCTCGGACTGCCGACCATCGAAGACGTGCGGCAGGGAGTTGTTGCTTCGAGGATTGCCGCCCATGCCGCGGATGTGGCACGCCATCATCCGGGCGCGGTCCTTTGGGACCTGAAGGTGTCCAAAGCCCGGGCCGCGTTGGACTGGAAGGGAATGATCGCCGGCTGCGTTGACCCGCAGCGCGCCCAGGCTGTGTTTTCGGCCGCCCGCTCACATACCGAGGGCGCCTGTACGATGTGCGGGGAGTTCTGTGCGATCCGTCGCATGGCGCCGCCCGGCACGAGTCCGAAGCGGGCCCGACGCAGGGGTAGAACACGAAGATGAACATAGGAGGTTCGAGTCATGGTTAGACCCAAGTACAAACTCTACACACCCGGGCCGGTCGACGTGCCGCAGGAGTTCCTGAAAGAGCTCGCGAGCGGCCTGGTCTACCACCGGGAAGCCTCGTTCGCAGCCATCTACGAGTCGGTCCGGAGCGGTCTGCAGAAGATGATGCTCACCAAGGGTGAGGTCCACGTGCTGACCGCGTCCGGTACCGGGGCAATGGAGGCAGCGGTATCAAATCTGATCAGCCCGGACGAGAAGGTGCTGGTGGCAACCGCGGGCCGTTTCGGCGAGCGGTGGCGGGAGATAAACCTGCGGTTCGGGGCCTTTGTCGACGAACTGAGTCGGCCTTACGGAGAGTCGATCCCGCCCGAGGAGTTGGAGCGGAGGCTTCTTGCCAACGACTCGGCCCGTTGTGTCTTCACGACCCTGACCGAGACCTCTACCGGCGTTCTGCACGACGTACGGGCATTCGGTGAGATATGCCACCGGCTCAACCGCATTCTCGTCGTCGACGCGGTTGCCGGTCTCGGGGCCGACGAGCTGCGGATGGATGATTGGCATGTCGACGTCGTGGTGGGCGGAAGCCAGAAGGGGCTGGCGGTGCCTCCCGGCGTGTCGTTCGTTGCTCTCAGCCAGCGCGCGGCCGAGCGAGTCGATCGGGCCAGAGCGCCGCGCTACTACTTTGATCTGCGTATCGCTCGACGCTACGCGGCCAAGGGACAGACTTCCTGGACCCCGGCTATCTCCATCATCTACGCTCTGGACCTGAGTCTCAAGCGCTTGAATCGAACCGGCATGCAGAAGTACTGGAAGGCTCACCGGGAGATCGGCGATTTGATGCGGGCAAAGGCAACGGCCCTCGGCCTCGAGCTTTTCCCCAAGCGGGCCTCGAACTCCCTGACCGTGATGAAGATGCCCCAGGGCGTAGACGGCGTCAAGGTCGTTGACATCTGCAAGAAGCGCGACAAGATACTGCTGGCCAACGGTCAGGGCGACATGCGCGGCAAGATTGTAAGAATCGGGCATATGGGACCGGTCACAAAAGTGGAGATGGCCAAAGTGTTCGGTTGTTTCCAGCGTGCGCTGAAACAAGTCCGAGGCCGCGCCAAGAAGTAGACCCAGGTTTCCGGCCGGGCGCCACGCCCGTGCCGTTTCGATGCCGCCGCCCGGGCGAAAGCCCGGGCGGCTACTGTGTCTCTTCGCCGGGGAGGCGGAATCGCACCATCCGGCGGAGGAAGACCGTGAGGTAGTTCAGGAACGACACAACGACAAGCACCGTCACGACGAAATCGACCGCCGACTTGTACTGCACGAGCGGCGTGACCTCCAGTGTGTAGAAGACGATCATCAGGGCAAAGGCGAACCCGGTTATCTTGCCGACGACATCGGATTGGACAAACAGGCCCCGGGCTTTCATGATGACGCCGCTGCCGGCCAGTATCAGGAGGTCGCGCAGGATGACGGCCGCGGCGAGGTAGAAGGGCAGGTTGCGGATGTACACGAGCGTCACCAGTACCGAGCCCACCCAGACTTTGTCTACCAGGTGATCGAGGACGCGGCCGAGATTCGAGACCTGGCCCAGCTTGCGGGCGATGTAGCCGTCGAGCGCGTCGGTGGTCCACGAAACCGCCATGACCGCGACCGCGGCCACGTTCTGGCGTTTGAAGAGCAGGAGCAGCACGATCGGCAGCAAGACTATGCGCGACACGCTGAGTATGTTCGGGACGGTGACGATGCGGGCCGCGGTCGGGTGGCCGTTCTTGCTGTGTTCGGGTAGCCGGTCTGCCGATGCGGGTGGCTGGTCAGTCATGTGCACCAGGAGAAGAGCGAGGAGTGAAGAGAGAGGAGTGAAAGCAGACCGGGTAGGATTCAAGACAGAGGAGAGAAGCACGCAAGGCGGGGCTGGGATTTCTTCCTTTTCTATTCACCATTCTCTATTCTCGAAGAGAGCCGGTGGATTCGAGCATCTCGCGGGCGTGGGCAAGGCTGGCCTTGGTGACCGTCGCGCCGCTGGTCATGCGGGCGAGTTCTTCTACCCGGGAGTCAGGGTCGAGCGTTCGTATTGACGTCAGGGTCCGGTTGCCGCGGACCGACTTGGCGACGAGTAGATGGCGTTCGGCGTACTTCGCGATCTGGGGCAGGTGCGTGATGCAGATGACCTGGTGGTTCTTGCCGAGCCGGGCGAGGCGTTTGCCGACGGCCTCAGCGACCTTGCCGCCGATGCCGACGTCTATTTCGTCAAATACGAGTGTCGCAACTCCTCCGCTTGGGACACGATCCGAAATGTCGGACATTTCCGTCATGTCCCGCGCTCGGGTGAGCGCGCTCTTCAGGGCGAGCATGATGCGCGAGAGCTCGCCGCCCGAGGCGACCTTGCGCAAGGGACGCAGCTCCTCGCCCGGGTTCGCGGAGAAGAGGAACTCAGCAGTATCAACGCCGGCCGGCGTCATCCGGAAGCGCTCGTTGCCGCGTTGGTGGACGCCGTCCGGGTCGAGAACGCGCCCGATGCTGACGGAGAGCACGGCTTTGCCGAGTCCCAGAGCCTCGAACTCCGTGCTCAGCCGTTTCTCGAGCTCGGTCCGGGCCCGGCCGCGCTTGCGGGAGAGCGCATCCGCGCGCGCCATCAAATCCTGCCTGAGCGCGGACAGTTCCGCGACCATCTCTTCCCGGTGCGAGGCGCCAAGCTCGATTGAGTCGAGCTCGGCCCTCAGTCTGGCTTCGAGGGAGGCGAGTTCGTCGGCGCGAAGCCCGTACTTGCGTTCCAGCTTCTCGATCAGGAACAGGCGCGAGTTGACCTCCTCCATTCGCTCCGGCGAGAATTCTATCGACTCTCGATAGCGGACAAGTTCGCGCCACAGATCGTCGGCGCCGGCGCGAGCCTCGCTGAGCAGGGCGCGGCGCTCGGCCAGGCCCGGGTCCAGTTCCGCGAGTTCGTTCAGGGTCTTGCCGGCGATCCCGAGCAGGCCGATGATTGAACCCTCCTGTTCTGAAAGCAGTTCTTCAAGCTGCCGGGCAAGGGTGAACCTCCGCTCGGCACTCTGCAGCAGTTCCCGTTCGCGGCTCAGCCCGGCAAGCTCACCGGACTTCACTGCCGCACCGCCCAACTCCTTCAACTGGAACTCGGTCAGTTCCTGCCGGGATCTGCGTTCGGCGAGCTGCTGGTCGAGCCGGGCGAGTTCTGCCGACTTCTCGTCGAAGGCGTGGAACCGCTCGGCGAAGCCATCGCGTTCGGAACTGAGCCCGGCGTACTCATCGAGAATGTCGAGGTGAATTTCAGGTTTCAGCAGCAGTTGGTGCTGGTGCTGGCCGTGCAAATCCACGAGCCGGTCACCGAGTCTCTGCAGCGCGGCGATGGTGATGCCGGAGTCGTTGGCGTAGGCTGCCCCGCGGCCGCTGCGCTCGGCACGACGGCGCAGGAGCAGAGCCCCATCTTCGGTCAGCGGAATGCCGAGGGCGGTGCACTCAGCGGCCAGTTGCTTGCCAGCGTCAAACCGGCCCTCGACCTGGGCGGTATCTGCACCGGCGCGGATCATGTCCGCGTCCGGCTTGTCGCCGAGCAGAAGCGATAGCGCGCCGATGATGATAGACTTGCCGGCTCCGGTCTCGCCCGAGAGTACGTTCAGACCGGGGCTGAACTGGACCGTGAGGTCTTCAATCAGGGCGTAGTTGCGGATTCTAAGTTCGGAGAGCATGAGTGAAGGCTAGGCTCGGATGAGAAAGCTCGAAGTCCGGTTCAAGCTTGAATGGAGGCAAACGAGCAATCCAAGGGTTTGGAGTTTAGGCTCACTCGCGTTTCGTGCTTCGAGTTCCGGATCTGAAGTCCTCGTCAGCGCTGGCTGCCGGTCCACTTCAGCTTGTCGCGCAGAATCTGGAAATAGGTCTTGTCCTTCGGGGTTACGAGTCGGATCGTGAAATCGGCGCGGCTGATGTGGAGAGGCCGGCCGGGCCTGACTATCCAGCGCTCCTGGCCGTCGAGGTTGAGGATGGCCGACTCGGAGCGCCGGCTCAGTTCCAGTTCTACCTTCGCGTCAGGGGGCAGGATCATCGGCCTCGATGCGAGCGCGTGAGGGGAGAGGGGGGTCAGGAGAATCGCCTGCATCGTCGGGTAGACAACCGGGCCGCCGGCCGCAAGTGAGTAAGCAGTAGAGCCGGTAGGGGTCGCCACCACCACGCCGTCGCCGATGTACCGAGTGACCAGCACACCGCCGGAGCTGGCCACGAGTTCGATGGCGCGGTTGGCTGTGCCCATGTTGACCGCGATATCATTCAGCGCAAAGCCCGACTTGCGGCCGTACCGGCAGGCAAGGACCATCCGGCGCTCCTCGGAGTGGGCGCCACGGCAGAAGTCTTCGATGCCGGCCTGTGCCTCTGCGGTCGAGAACTCGGTCAGGAATCCCAGGCCGCCGAGGTTGACGCCCATTATCGGCACGTCTCGACTGCCGACCAGTCGCGCTGCCCGGAGCAGCGTTCCGTCGCCGCCGCAGGCAACGACCAGGTCGGCTTTCTCAGCCAGCTTTGCGGCGGGGCCGCATTCGGCCGTGACTCGGAGCAGCTTCGCGGTGCCCGCAGACAGGAGCGGCACGTGCCCGGCAGCACGAAGCCAACGTACGAGGTCAGGAACCAGTTTCGTTGCGAGAGGCTTGTCCCGGTTGACCATGAACCCGATGCGCTTGCTGTTACTGGACATTGGTCTCCTGACTCCTAACTGCTAGCACCTGACCGCTAGCTCCTCCTCAGGAAGGCGTAGCGGACTCTTCCCGCGAGGTCACGCTCGACCTCGGTATGGGGGGCCAGCTTGCGGACGGCTGACTCGTGGGTCGCGTCGACCTCGACTGCCAGCAGCCCACCGGGCTTGAGCAATGTGGGGCCGTGCGCAACCAACATCGCGACAATATTAGCCCCTTTTGGCCCTCCATCAAGTGCCAGCCGTGGCTCCCGGCGGACGCTCGGTTGCAGTCGCGCCAGCCGGCGGGTGGGTATGTAGGGCGGGTTGGAGATGAGCAGGTCGAGTCGTCCGCGCAGTCGTGACAGGATTCGGTCATCCATGTTTCGCGCCTGCGCCAGCCTGACCTTGTCGCCGAGGCTGTGCCGAACGACGTTCCGTCTTGCGACAGCGAGCGCGGCCACTGAAGCATCAACTGCCAGGATGCTTGCCTGCGGAAGCGCCCGGGCCAGCGCAATCGCGATGCACCCTGACCCGGTTCCGAAGTCCACCGCCATGGTCCTGGCCTTTGGCTTCCGGCTTCTGGCTTCTGACTTGAGTTTGGACAAAGTCCTGGCTACAAGTTCTTCTGTCTCGGGTCGCGGTATGAGGACGCGATGGTCTACCTGAACCTGGAAATCGAGGAAAGGGGCAGAGTGGGTCAGGTACTGGACCGGTTCGCCGCTGCGGGCCAGAGAAACCAGGCGTCGAAAGCGCGCCGCCTCCCTTGCCGTGACGGGGCGTCGAAGATACAGCTCATGACGCGGAACCTGGAGCAGATGCATCAGTAAGTACTCCGCGTCCGACCGGGGAATCGCCCCGGACGCTTCTTTCAGGAGTTCGGCTGAGTCGATCCGGACTTCGGGCCCTTTGTGTCTTGGTGGTTTGGTGGCTAGATTCCGAGTTCTGCGGCTCGGCTCGCTCACTCGATTGCGGCTTCGGCCTTCTCGAGCGTCGTGAACAGCGCGTCGAGCTCGCCTTCGATGACCGAGTCGAGGTTGTGCACGGACACGCCGTTGCGGTGGTCGGTTAGCCGGTTCTGCGGGAAATTGTAGGTTCGGGTCTTCTCGCTGCGGTCGCCACCGCCAATCTGCTTGCGTCGGGTCGCGGTCATCTTTGATTGGTCCTGGAGATTTCTGGCTTCGAGCAGGCGCGCGGCCAGCACCTTCATCGCCTTTGCCTTGTTCCGTTGCTGCGACCGCTCATCCTGACACTGGGCGACCAGGCCGGTCGGGATGTGGGTGATGCGCACGGCCGACTCGGTCTTGTTGACGCCCTGGCCGCCGTGCCCGCCCGCGCGGTAGACGTCCACGCGCAGGTCGTCGGGGTTGATGATCATCTCGACTTCCTCGGGTTCGGGCAGCACGGCAACAGTGACCGTGGACGTGTGAATCCGGCCCGAGGCTTCGGTCTCGGGTACCCGCTGGACCCGGTGGACTCCGCTTTCGAAGCGGAAGTAGCGGTAGGGTTCGTCGCCTTCGACCGCGAACACGATTTCCTTGAAGCCCTTCAGTTCACTCGGGCGGGAGTCCATGACCTCGATCTTCAGGCCGTGCTTCTCGGCATAGTGCGAGTACATCCGGAACAGATCGCCCGCGAAGAGAGCTGCTTCCTCGCCGCCGGCGGCGGCCCGGATTTCGACGATGCAGCCCTTGTCCCAATCCGGGGAGCGGGGGCGGAGCACGGCCTCCAGCGAGGTGCTGAGCGCTTCTATGCGCTGGTTCAGGTCGGCGAGTTCCTTATGGGCCAGTTCCTTCATTTCCGCGTCATCGGCTCCCCGGGCCATCTCATCCGCTTCCTGTGCTTCCTTCTCTATGCGTTCGTACTCCCGCAACTGCTCCAGTGCCGCCGTCGCCGTCCGGAACTCGCGCGTCAGAGTCTTCAGCAGCGGAATGTCGGACGTCACCTTCGGGTCGCCGAGTTGCTGCTCCAGTTCCGCTGCCCGCAGGCGCATCGGCTCCAGCCTGCGCTTGAACTCAAAGGATGGTGTGGGCATGGATGGAAAGCTGTCGGGCTAGAGGAGGGTCGAACGACGTCTCGTGACCGACGAGCGCCGCGAACGGCCACTGGTCAATCGCAAAGGGGCAAGCGTCTGTCTACTGACCACGGGCCATTATCCCGGCCTTTCCGCGACTGTCAAGCAGTTCGGACAGAAGCCGGAAAGGACCGGAGTCTACCACAAAGACACAAAGGCACAGAGAGAGGGGATCGGGCGCGGTCTTCTTCGTCTCTTCGTGGCCAGTCCCTGAGTCCGCTGCCCTGCTAGATGCTCCCGCCGGCGGGGTCGCCGACAAGCCGCATCTCAACTTCACCGATGCCGCCCTGGACCTCGACCCGCACCGACGTCCTGGTCTTGCCCCACGCCTCGTTGACCCAGGCATCGCCGTCAGCTCTGAGCCCGTCCGAGTTCACGTGTCCCAGACCGGCCTGAGCCTTGACCCGGACTCCGACATCGGAGGGCAGGACCAGAGTCAGCTTGCCGACTCCGGCCTGGATGGTCGCCTCGAGGTCGGACGGCCGCGGGCCTGACAGGTCTATCGTACCCTCGCCGACTCCGGCATCGAGGCTGAACCGGCGCAGACTAAGGCCCTTCAGGTCGACCTCGCTCTTGCCGACGCCCATGTCGACCTCCAGCTCCAGCGGCAGGCCGGAATTCAGCTTCAGTTCCCAGTCGTAGCGGACGCTGCCCGGCCAGGCCGCACCGACGACCCGCGAAGGCTGCTCGACGAGGAGCCGTCCCCGGCCGTCCTCGACCCTGTAGGACACGGCAGGCTTCCAGTCCGGGATGTTGTACTCAAACCGGGCGTCGAGCAGAGAGTCGGCACCGCCCGCCAGCTTCAGCTTGCCTACACCGAGCGTGACGGATACGCTGACTGACTCAGCTCCGGCAAGGCCAACCTTCTCTTGGGCGATCTCGGTCTTTGTGAGTTTCGGGCTCGGGACATAGCAGCCGGCTATGGTCAGCACAAGAACCACGGACAGTAAGGCGAAGTGTCTAGTCATGATACTCCTTGGCTACATCAGATGGGACGAACCGCCGCGGCCAAATGTTGCGGTCCCCGCGCCGCCAGAACTAGAACGGAAGTCTACCACCAAGGTACCAAGGTTCGGACTGACATGAGCAGATGGAGAGGCTTTCGATCCTCTTTGTGTCTTGGTGGCTAGCTACGAATCCGGCTTCCCTGGTCTTGCTCGACCTTGGCTGCGGGTCTTGCATGTGGTACAATGGTCTATGCTGACAGGACATTTCACCGAAGTCAAGGAAGAGCAGCCGCATCTGGCCGGGATGCAGGCGACCATCCGCTGGCTCATTGCCGCCAAGGACGGGGCGCCCCACTTCGCCATGCGGGTAATCGAGATCAAGCGCAACGGAGAGAAGATACCGCTGCACCACCACGACTACGAGCACGAGGTATTCATCATCGAGGGAAAGGGAAACATAGTCAGCCCGGACGGTGTGAAGCCGGTTGCCTACGGCAACTTCGCGTACATTCCCGCGGGCGAAGAGCACGGATTCGAGAACACCGGCGACAGGCCTTTCCGCTTCATCTGCGTGATTCCGAAGCAGTAGGGCCGGCAGCGGGCAGCCGGCTTGAGCTTGCGCCTGGGCTGGCTGGATGCTTGCGGCTTGGGGCAGTCAGCCGGACAGCTGCTACCTGCTACCTTCCTGACTGCTAACTCGCTGCCTGCGGCAGCGCGATGTCCCGAAGCTCCCCGAAATGGGGAGCCTGTCTCTCTTCCCATTGACGCGCCTCCGAGACAACCATTCCCTGCTCTGGTTGCCACGGGCCACTCGCTTGTCAGCGCGCCGGCTTCTCCATCCGGATGTGCGTGCCGTCTGCACCGGCACCGCGGAAACCCAGCCGGCAGTAGAACTCAACCGCCCGCCGGTTCACCTTCAGAACCTGCAGCCGCACGGGCAAGCCGTGGCTGGCCGCCTGCGCGATGACTCGGCTCATGCAGGCCGTGCCGATTCCCTTGCCCTGGTGCTCGGGCAGCAGAAGGAGCTGGTTGACCTTCAGGCAGCCAGGTTCGTGGGAGAGGGCGAGGATGCCGATTTTGCACCCTGATGACTCGATGACCTGGAAATCCTGAGACCCGAACCGTCTGTCGTGCAGCCGGCGCTGCTCCTGTTCATCCCAGCCCCAAACCTGGCGCACGTAGCCGCCCAGCGTCAGCTTCTTCACTTCGAATGCGAACTCACTGTCGTCGCAGGTGGCCTGACGCAGGCTGAACACCACCCCCGGTGCGGTCATGGCCCGATTCCAGACGGAGATGAGCCGGCGTCAAACGTGCGCGGAGTAGTGGTCGGCATCAGCCGGCCGGAATCTGTGGTGGGCAGTCTCGACATCGCCGACCGGAAATTCCATGCTGCGACCCCGGAACTCCCCGACAACTCAGCCAGTGAATGCATAGAGGGCGGGCAGCCAGTGATGCCCGGGATGGCAGACTCCGAGAGCATCGACCAGCCAGCGTCGCTGGCCGGCAGTCAGCGCCTCGACGACCGCGGCGAAGTCCTCTTCGCCAGCCGCCGAAGGATGAGCGGCCTTGTAGAGCAGCACCACCTCCGGCGTCAAGTAGGGAGTGTCCGGTTGCGCCAGCCTGCCCAGGCCTGACCGCGGGAGCGTGACTCCGGGATTGCGGCGGAAGACCCAGTTCTCCTCCCTGGATTCGTTGAGAAGTTCTCGACTTCCGGGTCTCCGCCCGGACCCCGGGCATGGACTTCGTGGACGGGCAGGCTGAGCCACTCGCGCTCGTCCCATGATTCGAGCATGTGGCTGCGGCGCTTGACTACCTTCTGGAACTGCCAGCCTGCGAGATGGTCGCGCAACCTGATCTGGTCTTCTCGAAAGATCGCCACATCGATGTCATGGTGCTTTCTCGTGACGCGTCCGAGGAACAAGTCCAGCGCCCACCCGCCGGCAACGTACCAAGGCCTTGTGAACGTGGAGAACAGGTCGGCAACCGGGCACAAGGCCTCGAATCCCCTCGATAGGCTGTTGCTGGCGGGGAGTTTGCGGGAACGCGCCCGCGTTTCGTCTCCGCCCAGGTGGCGTCGAGCCTTCATCGCGGAGATGATAGACTCGCGGGCGGGGCAGTCAAGCCGCAGGGTCACCCCAAGGGGTTACAGGTGCACGTGCGGCGACCAAAGGAAGCCGCGTACACCGCCTTAGGGGCGGAGCCCCTGAGGAGCGGGGTTTGGGGTGAACCGAAGCGGGCGCGGGTGTCAAATCAGAGGGGAGATGGACCAAGGGATCAAGGCAGCAAGGGAACGAGTGGCTGGAAGCGGTCAGCCGGTTCGGGCCTGCGCTTGGGCTAGCTTGATACTCGCAGCTTGAGGCTAGCGGGCTACGCCCGCGCCAATCTGCAATCTGCAGTCAGCAATCTGAAGTGCCTCGTGGGAGCTTCCCGAAATGGAGTGCCCGTCCCTGCTTCCGTCCGTCAACCTCCAGCTCCGCGGCGCAGCCGCTCGGGTGTCCCGAGGCTTCCCGAAACTGCGTGCCTGTCCGTCATACTTGGCTTCCAGACCGCGGGTCAAACCAGGTTCGACATTGCCGAGATTCCTCCTGGCGATCATCTCAAGTGGCCCCAGAGCTTCCGGACGTCGGCCGCTTGTGCGATGCGGGCGTTGAACTCCGAGGCAGTGAGTTGCCGCCAGTCCGGATTCGGAGACTGCGCGCGCGCCCGCTCCAGGTTTCCCGCATTGATCCAGCCCTGGATGGGAGTCACGCCCTGGTTCGATGAGATCGGCTGGGTGTAGATCCAGCCATCGCAGAACATCGACGGACGGAAGTCATCGTAGCCTCTCGCATAGAGGGCATTCCTGACCCGCAGGTTCCCGAACGGGGACCCGGCAAGATCGAATCCGACTGCACGCGGTCCCGATGGCAGGCCCTGCATGAGCGCGTCGATCACGCCGTCGGCGGCGCAGACCCACCTGTCGTCCATTCCCTTTGGACCCGGCCACGGCGCGTGCAGGAACACAGTGACCGCCCGCTTGCCGAGCTTCCGGTAGACGAAGTTGCCCATGCGCCGATCCTCGAAGCGCACGAACTTGCCGTCGATGACAATCGGGTGCAGGAAGCCGCTGAGCGCGTGGTGGATGCCGGAATAGACCAGCACCTTCTCGCCCGCGCCGACCGCGTCGAGGATGACCTGGGCCCAGTGCTCTTCACCGCCGCCGCGCCAAACCTTGGCCTTGAGCGAGTCCACATCCATGTCCGCGCGTGTCCGGAAGTAGCTCCAATCCGGCGAGTCATTTACGCCCAGGATTCGGAATCGCGGCGCGCCTGGCGCGAGCTTCCGATTCAGCTCCCAGCCGGCCCGGAACAGGTCCACGTACTCCTGGTAGCCCCAGAGCACGAACTGGCTGAAGACGATCGTGCGCGCGAGCCCCTCGTCCCACGTCGGCTTGGCAAGGAGCGAATCGATCAAGGCCTGGTCCTCCCGGCGGGCGAACTCGGTGGCGAAGGTGCGAACACCGGCCCGGTAGAGCGGCTCGAATAGCGACTGGACGAAGAGCAGATCGTGCTTCAGGTAGTGCGCCTCACCCAGGAAGACAACATCGTGGCTGCCGAAGAGACCGACGACGTAGTCCGTGGGAGGCTTACTGTGCTCGGCCAGCCACGACGCGAGCGACGCCTTCAGTGCCGGATCGATCGGCGGCGCGCTCCTGTCTCCACACCCCAGCAAACAGAGAGCCGCAAGCGCGCAGGCAAACAACACTCGGATTGGCATCATGGAGTCGGTTCGCATCTTCATTGGCGGGATTCTAGGACTGGCGGGCGGGGGTGTCAAATGGAAGGGGAGAGGGGTCGAGGAATCCAGTGGTCTAGTGATCCAGTGGTCAAGTGGTCGGCTGCTGACGGTCTGGCCAATCTGCAATCTGCAGTCTGCAATCCGAAATGCCTCGTGGGAGCTTCCCGAAATGGGGAGCCTGTCCCTGGCTCACTGATGCCGAATAGGTGACTGTCCCTCATCTCTCGTTACACATCGTGTCCCCATTTCTCCGCAGCCAGCTGGTGGCCTATGGCCTGCGTCTGCGCCAGGCGCAAAGAGAGTCACGGCCAGCTCAGTATCGCGGCAATGTCTGAGACCGAGCCGCTTATCTGATACCGGGCTGCCGTGCTCTCAAGATGGCTTAGTGCTGGACGATGACCTTATCTTTGGTCCTGTTTCGGCCCACTTCGAGGCTGACGAAATAGACCCCGGCCGGCACCGATTTCAGGTCGACGTTGAGCGTCGCAGACCGGGCAACCGACAGCAGTCGGATCAGCCTGCCGGCCACGTCGTGCACGGTCAGGCTGCCCGTCTGGCCGGGCGGAATCTGGAGTCGCACCTTGACCCCGCTTCTGGCGGGATTGCCGAGTACGGACAGCATCGGCCCCAGGACTCCGGGTTTCTGTTCCTCGATACTATATGGGTCGTCGCGGTAGACGTAGAGCCTGCTTGTGGTCGCCTTGAACACACGGTTGTCGATGGCGTCCCACGCCATGCTGCGAGAATTGATGGGGTCAAGCCGGGTCACGACCGAGTCGTAGCGACAATCCACGACCGCGCCGTATCTGAGGTAGAGCTTGTCGTTCCGGTCGTCCATCAGGCCTGAGTAGGTGAATCCGGCATCGATCGTATCGACGATTGCGCCCAGGGCACAGTCGAAGACCAGAGTCTGGCTGCTGCCGCACATGTAGAGCTTGCCCAGCCGTCGGTTCAGGAACATGGCGTCGACGATCCAGGGCAGGATCTCGGATGAGATGACCGAGTCCCCCAGCACATCGATGGTGAACATCATCGTCGGCGACTGGTCGATGTAATAGAGCAGGCCGAGGTCGAGATTCAAGGTCATCTTACCACGATAGGAGCCGCCCACAAGGTCGAAGGTCTTGACCACAGAGTCGCCCACCGGGTCAAGGGCGCGTACAGTCGGCTTGTCCCCGCAGGCAAAGAAAACTCGGTTGGAGCGCGGGTCGTAGACCGCGCAAGGAACGTGGTCGTCCAGCTCGAAGAGCGGGATCGCGGTGTCCCGCAGGCAGTCGTAGGCGTATACCGAGTCGGCATCGGAGCCGTCGAAGATGTACATCTTGTTGAGGTACGGGACCATCACCGGCCTGGGGCGGTCGATGGCGGCCATCGCCAGGGTCCTGACCAGGCTGTCAGCGTTGCAGTCGATGATTCGGAGCGTGCCGTAGTCAGCCACGTAGAGACGGTTGAGGGCCGGGTTCAGCACCGGCTGGGCGTATGTGCCGTAGACCCCGCCGGGAATGTGCTTCGGCGTACCGAATGTGCTGTCAAGGATGAGGACCTCATCGTGCCCAGTGCAGAGCAGGTAGAGCTTGTTGCCGGCCGGGTTGTGGACCATCTGCCGGGGTAGATAGGCAGCGTAGTTCACAGTGCCCACGACCGAGTCGACCGCGGCGTCGATGGCGAAGGCGAGATCGCCCGGGGATGTCACTCCGTATACTTCATTGCTGTTTGGCCAAAATGCAAGGGCCACGATGTCGTGAGTGGGTACGGTTGGGATGGGAACCACAGCCGCAAGGTGGTCGTTCGAGTCCGTCACAAGCACCTCGGTAGGATCGTACCAGCCCAGATAGGTACTTCCGTTCGCCGTATTGACCGCGACGGACGAGAGCGATCCTGCAGCTAGGGTTCGTGTCGAATCGGTTTGGCAATCTATCACGCACAACGAGTCAGTGACCAGACACGCCAACCGGTCAGTGAATGGGTTGTAGACCAGCGCCAGAAGCTCATCCAGCTCGAGCGCCGGTGTCACGCCGATTACCTTCAGCGAATCAGTGCTCACTATGGTCAGCCCGGTGTCCCCGGCCACGCAGTAGAGCTTGTGCGAAACGGTGCTCAGTGCCAGCTTTGATACGTCGTCGTTTCCGACCGGAACACTCGCCAGCAAAGTATCGGCGGTGCAGTCGACCACGCTGAGTGAATTCGACTGGGTTCCGACGTACAGCCGATTCCAGGCTGAATCCCATAGCAGAGCCGAGACGTCGGCTCCTATTCCAACGGCGGTCAGCACGGAATCGCCGTCGGGGTCGAACACGAAGAGCGTCTCCGAGGACGTCGACCCCAGGTAGAGCCGGTCGGACGCCGGGCTGTATGCGAGTGAACTCGGTCTGAAGGGCAGAGCAGTCACGCTCAGGACCGTGTCCGCAGCGGCATCGAGTATGACTGCCGAATCCCGCAACACATACCCCTTGCCGCTCGGCGGACAGAAAATCACCAAGCCCGTCGAGCCGGGGCCGCGAATCTTCTCCATGGTTACGGGGCTGAATACCTGTATGGGGCTGGACTCGATGTAGACGTTGCCGGATATCGGGTTGACGACGATGCCGCCGGTCAGGCTGATGCCGCCGAGGGTGTCGCCGATCACGACTTGGCGCTCCAGCCACTGGCCGGAGCAAATGGATGTAACCGCGATGACGAAAACGAGCAGTGCGCTTCTCTTCATCGCACCTCCTTAAACCATGATACTACACTCCTGATGTTTGTCAATTCTGCACGTATCAGAGTCGAGTCAAGCTGGCAGAGGGCTGGGGACGAGGGATTGGGGGCTGGGGATTAGGGACGGCGGTCTGAGGCAGACGATGTCAGAAGCCAGATTGAAGAAGTCAGAAGCACAGGGGATAGGATCGAGTGGCCGGAAGCCGTCAGCCGGCTCGGACCTGCGCCTGGGCTAGCTTGATGCTTGCGGCTTGAAGCTGTAAGCCGGACAACTGCTCACTGCTACCTTCCTAACTGCTAACTCGCTGCCTGCGGCAGCGCGATGTCCCGAAGCTTCCCGAAATGGGGTGCGTGGCCGTGGTTCACTGTTGCCGAATAGGTGACTGTCCCTCATTTCTCCTCATTTCTCCCATTGTGGAGTGAGAGACTAGCACCGCCAGGCTCTTACTTCTGTTTCGCTGGCTTCGGCGTGGGAGTAGGTGCTGGTTTCGGCTTGGGCTTCGGGGACTGCTGTCTAGTCTTCACGGTGTTCCTTGACTCCGGAAGTGGTAGTTGAGGCAGTCATCTGCCTCGGCTTCTTCTTCTTGGACTGGCGAGAAGGGATGTGAGACGGGAGAGACGCGAGACGACACATTTCCGCGCGGAATCCCAGAAGCATGGAGTCGCCGCAGATATCTGAAGGCACCCTCGGGCCCAGCACTTGTCTGAGTATCACACGGACGGCATTTGCCTCAGCCGGCATGCCGGCTCTTATCAGAGCGCGATGTGCTTGCTCCAGTCGGACGCGCGCCAATTTGACGCTGGCGACCCTGCCCGAAGGTGCGGGACGCCTCTTCACCTTTGCCTGCTTGGTCACTCCGCCGGTCGGTGTCCTCTTGCGGGCACGATGACTAGGGTTGCGTGGCATTTGTGCTCCTTTCCAATCGGTCAACTAAGCGGTGAAGTCGTGAGGCCGTCCACCCGACTTCGTTGGCTTCGCCTTCGCTCTTCCCGAACAGGCTCCTTCGACCTGCCTTGACATGAGTGTAGATCAGCACGGTGTCGACGTTGTCCGCTAGCAGAACATCGAACTGCCTGTCGTCCGATTCATTGGGTTCTAGCCTCATGTAGCGCAGTCCTGGTGCGGCGAGCTCCTTCTCGTAGAGCAAGGGCCAGTCGATCTCGCTCTCTTGGTCAGCAACCAGATCCGCGTTGGGCGCTTGGCCGAGTTCCGCGGCGGGCCAGGGCAGAACCTGCTGCACCCACACTAACATACGGCTGGGCGCGAGGGTAACGTTGCCCTTGTTCTCCAACTGGACTCCGACCCGTAGTAGGCGCATGTGGTCGGTCAGACGGACATGGGACACCTTCAGGGATACATTCGCCTGTGGGTAGTTCGCTCTCTTTCGTACAAAGAGGAAGTACGTCCAGATGCCGCCTACCGACAGGGCCAGTATCGTAGAGATGTCGACTATCGGCTTAGTGATGTCCGCGAACGCCTTAGCAACTTCAACGAGCGACGCGCCCGGCGGCTCCGTCGAATGGGGTACGCACAGCGGTGGCAGAGGCACCAGCGAGTGACGCCATGCCCAGTAGTTCAGGCCAAGCATCGCGGCCGGTAGCAGTAGGATCCACCAGTTCCGCCTGATGTAGGCTAGCATCTTGCGCATGGCCCTTCTAGTGCGTCACTTGCCGCCTCGTATGGATGGCTCGCGGCTCAGTTTCATCCTAAGTAGATCGAGCGGCCCTCCTGGCTGGAGGATGGGCTCTGCCAAGCCAAGCACGTAGCTCGCGAACCTCGTGCAGGAGCATAGAAGTGGGCCGTTCTTCACCATCGCGGCCACGTTATGGCATGCTGTCCAGGAACGTCTTGCCTTGTGTCTTCCATTCCTCGGTCAGCCTCGCTGACCTCTGGTTCAGGGCGCGGAGTTCTTGCTTCATGTGTTGTATGGTCTCCTCACGGTGCAGGTATCTGATCTTGCGTTCCGCCATCAGATATGCGTCCCGGTACTTGCCAAGGAAGTTGTACATGGCCGTTCGGATGAACTCATATATAGCGTACAGTAGGTTGTCTGGCGAGCGGTGCTTTCCGTCCTGCACCTCCTTGGCGTAGCCGCCGAAGTCGGGTGACTCCGCTAGCCGAGCATAGCAGGGACTCTTAAGAAGTCTCTGGGCGAGGTTACCATCGATAGGGCCAAACTTCCACACGTACACCGTTGCGTAGAGCCCGACCAAGACTTCCTTCATGTTGGCGAGCATCTGATTCACCAGGAACTCGTCATCAGACTTCAGCTTTTCATCCACCTTGTCGGGGTCAAACCCTCCGCCTTCTGATGGCAGGCCTAGCCCGAGTCGTTCGATCGCCAGCTCCCGGTTCAGGCGATTAGACAACGTATATCTCTTGACGAACTGGCTGGTTAGGTAGCTCAACAGGTACATAGCTGCCGTAGGAGTTGCGACCTGGTAGTCGTCTTCCTTGTACTTGTATTGCATCGCCGGGTCAGCGATATCCTTCCAAGTTGCCGCGAGTGGCACTCTCTTGAAGATCCGGTCGTAGTGAGGTTCTCCATCTTCAAACAGCTTGGCTCTCTCGGATGCCAGGGACGAGAAGCCCGAGAATCCGTACCAAGCCCTGGCCACTTCTTCATTATCCGCTATGCGCTTGCGGTTACCAGCGTCTTCGAACACCTTCTTCCTGAAGCTCTGCGGCGGAAAGTGCCAGAGGCTGTCGCTTTCCCCGTCCTTTCTTTGATAGAACCACGCAGGGCTAAGGGCCTTGAACTGCGCCGTGATGGACTTCTGAACGCCTTCGTTCGACTTCAGGTTCCGCGCTGTCATCGGATTCTGGTTGTTCGTGCTTACGACCAAGTCGCCTATGAAGCTCTGGTCATCTGTCTTGATAAGCCGTACTTGCGTGCAACAGTGCTTGCGGAATCCCTCTTGTTCCTCAGGGGACATGCTCCGGTGAGCTCGGTATATCGATAGTACGGTCTGGCAGCCATTTATTACTTGAGGTTTCGAAACCGTCACCACACGCCCCTTCTGAGATGATTCTGACACCTTGAATGAGCTGCAGGTTATCGTAACGCCGTTGTTGAGGTGGTGAAAGTTGCGCTGCGACTTGGCGTGCTTGAGGCTGTCGATGATCTTCTGATTTACTGGAGACTGCCTCAGTTCGTGCCGAACGTTGAGGTCGAACAGGGCGAATCGGTTTCTTTCGAAGGCATCCAGCAGGTCAACTGAAGGCGCTAGCAGGTAGGCCCAATCGCTCCGCGAGAGAATCTCTCCTTCGGAGTAGTGGAGCGTCACCTCCTGAGGGAGAATTGCCTCAGAGAACGGTGCCGTGAGCTCGGCGGTGATTCTGTCCCAGAGACGCAACTCTATGCTGACACGATCGTTGGACCTGTAGGCCTTCAGAAGTCGTTCATACACATCCAGACCATCCCTGTTGAGGTTGCTGAACAGGCTGAGCACGAACCGCACATGCGTACGCTCCGGCTCTAAGGCCATGTCTTGGTGGAACTTCGAACGGAGCTCGCGGACCGCCGCGTTTCCCGAGTTTGGCTCCGAGTCACTCAGCATGTACTCGATGGTCTCCCTTAGCTCTAGGACCGCCTGAGAATCTAGCAGCATGGGAGACGGGTTCCTCTTCAGTGTCGCGACTCCCGGCATCTTACACTGGTAGACCGCATAGTCGGTATCACGTTTCACGTAGAAATCAACGCCCTTGTCGCCTTTGGCGTCCGTGAACGTGAAGTACAGCGGGTCGGTCGTCTCGAATAGGTCGGCCACGAGGAAGTCGAATGCGTGATGCTCATTGGATACGTCGTCAGCGTACGTATCCATGCAATCGCTCAGTCTAGACTCCAGCAGCTGCACGGCTTCCGCGTAGCTAGCTGCCTTCAGCGCGGCATTCGCGAGTTGTCTCATGGAACCTCCTTTCGGGTATCTGTTGCTTCTCACTCAACCCAATTACGTCAAGGTCGCTGGTTTGTATTCCGTCGTGGGGATGGAAGCGGACATGGCTCTCATGCCAGGGGCAGAAACGGGGACGCATTACTTATCTCACTTCCGTCAATGCTGGGGTGAATCCGACATCCATCGTTCCTGAGGATAGTCATTACAGACCCGCAGTCAAGCCGAGAGCCACAGCCGTTGTCCGGTTCTGCAGGCGGCAGGAACCGAGGTCCTGTCAAATGTTGTGGAAATAGCTGGGCGGTGTCTTGCGGTCTCGGACAGGGCCAGATGCCCTCCCAGATACCGGGAGAGATGCCCTCCCAGATGCCCTCCCAGATACCGAGGGAGATGCCCTCCCAGATGCCGGGGGAGATGCGGGCAGAGTTCCCCTCCGAGATGCTAGGGGAGATTCCCACCGGGATACGGGGAGAGTACCCTGCCCAGTGCCTGAGTCCGATTCCCGGAGAGATGCCCTCCCAGATGCCGGGAGGGATGCCGGGACAGATGCCCAGCCAGATGCACGGAGATATGCCCCCGGATATGCAGGGAGAGTCTCCGGGGGAGTATCCCCCCCAGCGACCCCTGGACGTGGAATGCGTGACTTACGCGATGTCGCTTTGACCAAAACCGACGGAAACCCGCAATTCCTTAGTGACGGCAATCTACTGAGCCGTGCAAAGGAGTGAACCGTGAACCAGATCGAACTGAATCAGCGGGCGCGTGACCTGCTGGACCGGGTGCGGCACAAGCGTAAGGTGTTGTCGCTCTTCGACATGCCTTCCGACCTGGCCGAAGCGGCGGTGTGGGAGATCGGCCGGACCATACTAGACCACCAGGGCCTTCGGCTCGTGGAGCAGAACGCCTATCGTTGGTATCTGCGGGAGTTGTCCCGGCTGCTCCGTACCAGGACCGGCTGGGACCTGGCACTTGAGCTCGAGATCTGTCTGCGGAAGTGGGCCGGGTACAAGCTGGATTCGGAGCTGCTGCAGGCGCTGCTGAGCGAATGCTACGAGCACATTGCGGTGATGACGCCGGAGGCGATAGAGGAAAGCCCGCACTGTCAGACAGGGGCAGCGGCCAAGTCCGAAGCGCGAATGACGATTGAAGCTCGAAACCCGAACGTACCGCCACGAAAGCACGAAGGACACGAGACTCGAAGCCCGAATGCTCCGAACAGCGGACGAAGCGCGAGGGACGAGGTGGCAGCGGTGGGAGGAGGCGATGAGTAGCAGGATGAGGGGGCGGCAGCCGCACCGGCATTCGGGGGAGATGCTGCGCGAGGTGGTGAGCGCCGTCGTGCCGGAGGAGGAGCAGGAGCGGTATCTGGTGTTTGCTCGCGAGCTGTACGCGACGCTGCGGCATGCCCGAACGTCGGAAAGTGCAGAGTCCAGAATCCAGAGACCAGAGCCCAGAGTGAGGACCGGAGACCATCCGCAGGTTACACAGATTAGACAGATCGTGCCGTTCCCGGACTTCACGCGAAGAACCAAGCGGGTGGTGTTGAAGTGGTTTCGGAGGGGGCTGCGCGGGAACCTGATGTGGCGGATTGGGGTCGGGTTGCTCGGGAGGCGCTTTCACGACTCCGCCACCGGCAAGGTAGCGGACTAGAGGAGGGATAAGATGAGCCGTTTGGATCGGATGGTGGGCAACTATGAAGTGATGCTGCGGCTGGGGTCCGCAGGCCGTCTGACTGAGCGTGTTATCCAGACCAGAGTGGCGCGGTTCAGCATCTCTGCGGCGCGCGACGAGAGCATGCTGAACCAGACCCGCGCGGTGCTCTGTCTGCACGGGGTGCATACGATCATCTTTCCGGCCTACCATGCCTTCAGTCGGGAGCTGGGCAAGCTGACGCGCGAGGAGACGTCGCTGGAGAGGCAGCAGCGGGAGATGATGTGGAGGGTGGATAAGTGGGTGATGCGGGGGCTGAGCCGCGAGGTGCTCTTGGACATCGCGACCAACGTCTTCAATCTCCCGCCACTGCTCGAGTCCCGGAACCAGGAAGCGGCGGCAAGACCCATTGACAGAGGGCGCATGGCAAGCGATACTTAGGCACGGGGGCCGGTCAACTGAACCGGGCATCGCCGGGTGGGCAGGTGCGGGCTCCCGGATCGGGAAAGGAAGACGAAGGAGGGCCATATGGCCGCTGACGCGAAGACGCGCGACCGTTCCGCCGGCAACCGGCGGGACGCCGACCTCGCCCTGAGAGCAAGGGCATGGGATATCGCCGCGCAAGTGGAGCTCTATCACCGTTATCACAACATCTTCAGGAACTGGGTCCGGCGCTGGCTCCGGTTCGACGCCTGGGAGAAGGAGTGCGTCGACTTCATGCTGGCGACGCTCTTCGAGGAACTGCCCAAGTACCGTCCCGAGGGTTCGGCGTTCTGCTCCTGGGCGCACATGGTCTGCCGTTCGGCGCTGATCAAGCACATCCATGATCTGAGCCTGGACCGGGCGGACTTCCCCTACGACGAGATCGTCGCGGACATGCTGCCGGCGCTGACCGAGCCGATGGACGACTACGTCGTGGGCCGCATCCAGGAGGAGGTGGCGAACCTGGAGGCAGAGCAGCGGGCGGCGGTCACCGGGCACTACTATGAGGACCGGACCGACGATGAGATCGCCGCCGGGCAGGGGATGCCGCGCCGGCGGGTCTGCTATCGCCGCCACCAGGGCGAACAGAACCTGCGGCGTCGACTCAATGACGTGGCTTTCACGTGGATTCGACCACAAACCGCCTTTTTCCGCAATTCCTTTGTAATGACGGATGCAAGAGAGAAGATTGCGGCCCTGCTGGGCGGAGAGGAAGGTGATTGTTCATGAATGACCCCGCAAGAAGGATCGAGAACTGGGATGCGGCGTACGACACCACGACCATCAAGACGAGGCTCGACAAGAAGCGGCCGAAGATGCTCGAGCACGTCAGTTCGGTGCAGCCGATGCTGACCGCGATGGAGCTGCAGGTCAAGCAGGTCTGCGATGGTGCCGGGGTATCTACCATCCAGTTGCCGTTCTACCTCTGCTTCGGCCGGGAGATGTGGGCGCTGACGCGCAAGGACATCTCCGGCGAAACGATGTCGAAGGAAGCGGCGGTGCTGGTGGCGAAGTGGAAGGCGCGCGGCCTGACCGAGGCCGTGCTGCAGGCCATCCGTACCGACGTCTTCAACGTGGTAGCGCCGGTTGCTCCGTGACGGCTCGGTCTGCGATGCGGGCGGGGTTCCGTTGCCGGACCTCGCCCGCGCTCGGCGGAGGCCGGAACTCGACTTGGCATTGACAAGACACGGTAGCGGCCGATAATTGACCACTCGGGAGGTACTATGAAGTGTGCTATCGTGCTGCTTGCGTTGGGCTGCCTTGTGACAGCCGTCGATGCCCAGTGGCTGGAGACGACGATCCAATTGGACTCCGGTGCCACTCCTTTGTCGCTCTGCTACAACTCGCAGAACGACAAGGTGTACAGCGCGAACAAGAATGCCAACAGCGTCACTGTGATTGACGCAGCGACCAATGAAGTCATCACCACGATCGGAGTCGGGGAGCACCCGTACAGCATCTGCTACAACGCGCTGCTCAATAAGGTGTACTGCAGTGGCAGCACGGGCAGCTTCATCGCGGTCATCGATGGTTCGACTGACTCGGTTGTCGCCAGGATCGACGACGCCGGCGGGCTGTATGTCGTGTACTATGACCCGCTGAACAACAAGGTCTATGGTGGCCGCGATGCTCCGAACGTCACCGTCGTGGATTGCGCAGGTGACTCCGTGCTTGCCACCGTCCCAGCCTGGGGGTCGCCCCTGGCCTTCTGTCACAACTCGCAGAACAACAAGGTCTACTACGCGTCACAATTCGGCGATCACGTCGGTGTCGTCGACGGCGCGACCGACTCGCTCCTGGCCGAGATCGCCCTGGAACCGGGGAGCAATCCTCAGGCTTTGTGCTACAACCCGACGAACAACAAGGTCTACTGCTCGGCCTCTAGCGGACACGCGGTCACGGTGATTGATGGCGACTCCGACTCGATTGTCGGCGAAGTGAACGTAGAACACACGTACGAGCTCTGCTACAGCCAGTCGGGGAACAAGGTCTACGTGACCCAGATCTACGGCGGTGTCAGCGTGATAGACTGCGCGACGGATTCGGTCGTGGCCGCGGTTCCTTCTCATCATGGTCCTGAGGCCATCCTCTTCAACGCGAAGAGCAACAAGGTTTTCTGTGCCGGACTCACGGAGGTCGCGGTGATAGACGCTGCCGCAGACACTCTATTGCGGACCATCGAGGTCGGCCGCTATCCAGCCGACCTGTGCTACAGCCCGGCGCACAACCGCGTCTACGTAGCGAGTTCATACAACTCAACGATTTCGGTTCTGCGCGACTCGGTGTCGGGTGTCGAGGAAATTACGGGTAGCGAGTGGCGAATGGTGAACGGCGGAGCGACGGTTCTGTCCGGAGCGTCAGGCGTCGGGCGTCTGGCATCCAGCGTGGTCTTCGACGCGATGGGGCGGAGGGTGGCGAACCCGAGGTCCGGCGTCTTCTTCGTGCGTCAGGCGTCTGGCGTTGAGCGTGATGCGCCAAGCGTCACCAAGGTCGTCATCCAGCGCTAGTCACCTGAGCTAACAATCAGCTGGCGGGGCTTGGTTGTCGAGCCTCGCTCGCTTTCGCCCCAAGCCCCGCACCTTAGGGGCTATCGCCCTGCCGCGGAAGACAGGGGACAGTCCCTGGGAGTCGCAAAGGGCCCTGCGAAGTTACAGTCCCCGTTTTCCGCACGTGCACCCGTCACCCCGTTGGGGCGAAAGCCGTCCTGCGGACTCGCTGCTGAACCCCGCCCGCTTTCTGGGAGACAGAGTGAAGTCCCTGACTTGACAGCGGGTGGAGGGGGGCTATACTCCCTGCGGTCTGAAGCACCAAAGGAGGTCCTGAGCCGATAGTCTGAATGTGTTGTGAGACTCACGACACAGTCCGCAAGTCCGAGCCGGTCAGAATCCACTCCCTCCGACAATCACCCGTTCGGTCGTGCGCGGCGCGGCGGCGTCGGGCGAAGCCGTAGTCTCGAGGTTCGGTTCAGCAGTCAGCAAAAGGAGGTCACGATGTTCAGTAGGGCGGCAGCCTGCGTGGCGCTCTTGTGCGCCATGTTCGTTCCTGCCATTGCCGGCAAGGCCAGAGCGCTTCCCGGCAGGCATCAGCAGTTGGTCAATCAACACTCGCAGCTCAGCCGGAGCGCGCGGCCCCTTCCGGTCAGGGCACGGAGATCCGCGTGGCCGCCGGCGAGGCCCAACCTGAAGCAGATAAGCGCTCATTCGGACCGGGCCGGAGTCGACGGACGACTGGGTGATGCGTTCATGGTGGACACCGGAATCGTGCCGACTCCGCTCTCTTGGGGTATGAGCTTCTCGTACGGCGCGGCAACGAATGACTCCGGCTGGCGGGTCTTCTGGTCGGACGACAACGCCCAGGCGGTCTACACCAGCGGTGTCGGGTCGGATGGTTCCGCGACCGATGCCATAGGCAACCGCGTCGGCTACGAGTACCAGTCAATGCAGAATAATGGCATCTCCCGGGCGATCGTCGGCACCGGCTCCGGCTTCACCGCGGTCTGGGTCGCGGGCGACAACCGCAGCCTGTGGTCGGCCCGGCTCGACTCGGCCGGGAACGTCATCGATTCGCTGCTCGTGTATGACAGCGACCAGGGCCAGGCACTGCCGGCCGTCGCATTCGATGGCGATTCGACCTGCCTGGTGGTCTGGACCGACAACACCGTAGAACAGAATGCCGACATCTACGCTGCGCGTCTGACAACCGGCGGCCGGCTGCTCGACTCGGTACCAATCCCGGTTGCCGTGAGCCGCACAGATTCCGATATCTTCCCTGCGGCTGCATTCGGCCGCGGCGTCTATCTCGTGGCCTGGATGGCGATGGACACGCTTGGGATTACGGCTACAGTGAAGGCGACAAGAGTGTCGGCGGGCGGCGTGGTACTGGATACAGCCATCTTCTTGCGCCACGATGCCGGCGCGATACAGGCACTCCCAAGCGTCGCGTTCGGGGACACATGCTTCCTCGCGACGTGGGCAGAGGGCATGGAGCAGCCGGATATCTTCGCGGCGCGGGTCTCGGCATCAGGGGACATCATGGACACGGTCGCCATCCAGTTGTGCAGCGACCCGAACATGGACGTGTTTCCGTCCATTGCCTACGACGGGACCAACTACCTGGTGATGTGGGAAGAGGATGAGGAGTCCTGGCCTTCGGGCGCGCTTTGCGGACTGAGGCTCAGCGCTGAAGCAGTGCCGCTCGACTCCACTTTCATCCGGCCGCGGCTCAGGGACTATGTGTGCAACGGCCCGAGCGTGTCAGCGGACCGGGACAATTTCTTCGTGGCCGGCTGCTTCACTGATACCTTCACGTACAACATGGGCGTCATCTGCACGCGCATCAGCCCGCAAGGGGCGGTGCTCGATTCCGGCATCGTCCTGCCGCAGGGCGCGGACTGGCAGCACGGGCCGAGTGGCGCGTCGGACGGGACAGACTTCCTTGCCGTCTGGGCCGAGGACCGAGGCGGGGTGTTCGGTGCGGTCAGCGCCTCGCGGATTGCCGCTGACGGAACCGTGCTGGACCCGGTCGGATTCCCGGTTGACACGACTCTCACCGGCAAGTGGCAGACGGCTGCCGTTTTCGGCGATTCCATCTACCTCGTGGCGTGGTCTGACGTTCGCGATTCTACCGGGGCGGACATCTACTGCGCGAGGGTCGGCACGGACGGAAGCGTGTTCGACCCGGGCGGCATCGCGGTGTGCCGTGAGGCCTTCGACCAGGACTACCCGGACATCAGCTTCGACGGGACGAACTTCCTTGTCGTGTGGCACGACAACCGCACGGACATGCGCGGCAACGTCTTTGCGGCGCGGGTCAGCCAGGCCGGAACCGTGCTCGACCCGAACGGCTTCGCGGTGGCGGCCTCCGACTCGTTTGACGACGCATTGCCGGCCGTCTGCTTCAGCGGCAGCGACTACCTGGTGGTCTGGCAGGGATATCACTACAACGCGTCGGACGACAACATCTATGGTGCGCTGGTCAGTCCGGCCGGATCCATCACCCGGCCGAGGTACCTCGTGGGCGCGACGGTGCACGGCTACCCGCCGCCCGTGTCGGTTGCACGCGCCGACGGGAACTCGCTGGTCGCCTGGGTGCAGGACGACGGCGCGATCTACGCGGCCCGGGTCAAGGCCGACGGTACGGTCCTCGACACGAATGCCCTGCTCGTGGACAAGACGAACGAGTACAACGAGCTTCCCCGTGTCACCGCTGATGCCGAAGGCTTCCGAGTCCTCTGGGGCTATTGGGGCTACATGGACTCAACGTACTTCGCGGTTGCGAGGATTGACACGGCCGGGAACCTGGTCCGCAAGGATGAGTGGTTTGCGGCGCCCGGCTACCAGCTCGGGTTCGATGCGGTGTACGGCGGTGGCCCGGAACTGCTCCTGCTCTTTAGTTGCTGGACTGAAGCCGCGCTCGGCCAACGCTACAGCGCCTACCGGCTGTGGGGCAGACTGGGCGACGTGCCGGGAATTGAGGAAGCCGGCGGTCGGCAGGAGCCACGTGTAGCGTCAGGGGCCAGCATCGTGCGCGGCGTGCTGTACCTGACGGAAGCCGCAAGCCGCAAGCTGTCCGCTGCAAGCCTCGTGAACATCGCCGGGCAGAAGGTGATGGACCTGCAGAACGGGGCGAATGACGTGAGCCGGCTCGCACCCGGCGTCTACTTCGTGCGTGACCCGCAGTCGCAGGCGGCGCGCAGAATCGTGATCCAGCGCTAGCCGTTCCGGCTGTAGATGGCGGGCGGGAACCGGTTGGTTCCCGCCCGCGATTGTCTGCCTGAGCTGCTGCCGGCCCGGTCTAGGGGCAGGCGGAGATGGCTTGGCCGACCGCGAAGGCCTTGAGGTTGAGCTCCCGGGCCGCCGGCTTCACCAACTCGGTCAGGGACTGTTTGATAGACTCGTCCGGGAAGCCGAGGCAGCTTGAGACCGCCCCGAGCATCACCGTATTCTGTACCCGGACGTTGCCCAGTTCGAGAGCGGTCTTGAAGGCCGGCACCATCTGCCGTCGGGGCGCGCGGGCCGCGAGGCGGGCCTCGATCTGGTCGTCAGGCACTCTTTCCGCCGTGCCGATTGAGACCGGGAGCGGGTCGATGCGGTGCGAGTCGTAGAAGAGGCGTCCGGACGGACACAGGAAGTGGACGTAGCGGAGCGCCTCGAGCCTCTCGAAAGCCACCACCGCGTCGGCCGTACCTTCTTCGATGAGCGGCGAATAGACCTTGGGGCCGAAGCGGATGTGGCTGGTCACGCTGCCGCCGCGCTGGGCCAGTCCGTGCACTTCCGACTTCTTGACGTCCAGGCCGTTCCGGAGCGCGAGGTTGGAGATGATGTCGGAGAAGAGCAGCACTCCCTGGCCGCCCACGCCGCAGACAAGGATGTTCATGAGGGACTCCCAGCAGAGGACTTTGGACTTTGGACATTGGACTTGGGACTTGCGGAGATGGCTCCTTCGGGGCAGACGTCGGCGCACATGCCGCAGCCGACGCAGGTGGTCGCGGTGATGTGGGCCTTGCCGTTATCGAATGACAGGGCCGGGCAGCCGAGCCGGATGCAAGTCTTGCAGCCGTCGCACTTCTCCGGGTCCACTTTGAACGGCGGGTTGTGGAGCCGGATGTGCAGGGCGCAGGCGCGGCGGTTGACAATCACCGCCGGTTCTTTCTTGGCGAGCAGTTCGCGCACGACCTTGCGCGTTTCCTTTACTTTGTAGGGGTCGACAACGACCACGGTCTTGACTCCGCAGGCCTTGGCGATCTCCTCGGGTTTGATGATGGTCCCGAAGCTGCCCATCAGGGTCTGTCCGGTGCCGGGGTGGTTCTGGTGTCCGGTCATGCCGGTGGTGCGGTTGTCACTGATGATGGTGATGACGTTCGACTTGTTGTAGACGGTGTTGATGAGACCGGTGACGCCGGAGTGGAAGAAAGTTGAGTCGCCGATGATGGCGACGTGCGGCCGCTGGTCGGTGGCACCGAGCGCTTTGTCGGTCCCGTGGGCGACGGTGATGGACGCGCCCATGTCGACGCAGGTGTCCATGCCCGAGTGCGGCGGCATCACCCCGAGCGTGTAGCAGCCGATGTCGCCGCCGATGAAGGCTTTCTGATTCTGCAGGGCGAAGTAGATGCCGGTGTGCGGGCAGCCGGGGCAGAGCGCCGGGGGCCGGGCGGTCACGCCGGTTTCCGGTTCGGCTTTCTCCGCAGGCAGACCCATGCTCAGGCGCAGCGCCCGTTGGCTCATTTCGTTGGTGCGCGGCAACCGGTCTTTTCCTGTCACCTTGAGCCCGAGCGCCCTGACCTGCAGTTCGATGAAAGGGTCGACTTCCTCGACCACGAGCAGTTCCTTGACTGTGGCGGCGAACCGGCGCACGGTCTCACCGGGGAACGGCCAGACCATACCCAGTTTCAGGAATGAGGCGTCGGGGTAGACCTCACGCGCATAATGGTAGCAGACACCATCGCTTATGATTCCCAGGTCAACGCTGCCCGGTTCGATGCGGTTGAACTCATCCTGCAGGCTGAGAGCGGCGACCCGGTCGATGCGCTTCTCCAGGTCGACGTGCCTGACTTTGGCGAACGCGGGCAGGATAGCGTTCTTGGTCACTTTCTTCTCGTAGGGCTTGAGCGGAACTTCGGTCCGCTCGCCAACCTCGACGATGCCGCTGGAGTGGGCGACGCGGGTGGTGAGGCGGATGAGGACCGGCAGGTCGAACTCCTCGGAGATGGCAAAGGCCCGCATGGTGTAGTCGCGGCACTCCTGGCTGTTCGACGGGCAGAGGACCGGCACCCTGGCCATGAGACCGTAGAAGCGGTTGTCCTGCTCGTTCTGCGAGGAGTGCAGGCCCGGGTCATCGGCCGTCACGATCACGAAGCCGCCGAGCGCGCCGATGTAGGCGGCGGAGAAGAACGGGTCCGCGGCAACGTTCAGGCCGACATGCTTCATCGCTGCCAGAGCCCGCGCCCCGGATATCGAGGCGCCGAGCGCGACTTCGAGCGCCACCTTCTCGTTGGTCGACCACTCGGAGTAGATATCTTTGTAGGTCGAGATGGCTTCGAGGATTTCGGTCGATGGTGTGCCTGGGTAGGCGGCAGCCACGCGGCACCCTGCCTCCCAGGCTCCCCGGGCTACGGCTTCATCCCCGGAGAGCAGTTTCCTTGTCATAGCTTAGTTCCTTTTCTTTGCCGGATAGGACAGCGATAAGGCGGGAGGCCAGCGCCGACATCTCCTCCTCGCCCGGAAACACGAACAGCTTGAGTTTGAGTGGGGCAAGCCACTTCTTGAGGTCGGTGACAAACCGCTCCGAGAGAGTCAGGCCACCGGTCAGGACTATCGCGTCGGGCGTGCCTTCGCAGGCAACGACGTAGGCGCCGATCTCTTTCGCGACCTGGTAGACGAGGGCCCGGTAGACCAGTTCGGCTGACTTGTTGCCGCCGGCAACCGCCTTTTCGACCCGGCGGATGTCGTCGGTCGCGAGATAGGATACCAGCCCGCCCTTGTTGTTGAACAGGCTCAGGATGGCTGCCTCGGTGTACTTGCCGGAGTAGCAGGCGCGGACGATTCCGGACAGGGGAAGTGACCCCGCCCGCTGCGGGGAGAACGGACCGTCGTCGTTCGCGTTGTTGGCGTCGACCTGCTTGCCGCCGACATGAGCGGCCACGGTGATGCCCGTGCCGAGGTGAGCGATCACCAGTCGGCATTTCTGGTACGGTTTCTTCAGTTTCTTCGCCGCCGCCTGCGCCACGGTGCGGCAGCTCAGGGCATGCGATATCGCTACCCGGTGGATGCCTTTGAATCCGGAGACTCGCGCGATATCGCGGAATTCGTCGGTGGACTCCGGGTCTACGAAGTACGCGGGGATACCAAGCTCCCGGGAGAGCTCGAACCCGATGAGCGGGCCGAGGAGAGATGCGTGCAACGTCTGGTACTCCCCGTGGCGGATGTCAGCGGCTACCCGCGGCGTTATCCGGTAAACTCCACCCGGAAGCGGCCGGAGAGGACCGCCGCGCGTGGCGATTGCCTGCAACCTGGTCCGGTCGAACTTGTGCTGGTCGAGAACCGATAGAACGGCGGACTTGCGCATCTCGTACTGGTCAAGCACATGGCCGAACCGGACGAGCTGGTTGGGTGGGTGCTCGACGGTCTCGGAAAGGGCTGTCTTCGGGCCGTCGAAGATCGCCACTTTCGTGGACCCGCCGCCCGGGTTGATGGCCAGAATCAGCATGTCCTTCAGTCTATCGCCGCTGCCTAGGCAAGTCAAACCGCGTGCCCGGCACCAGAGCTCAAACGGAGGCCCCGAAAGCAATAGACGGATTCGAGCTCCACCGCCAAGACAAAAGAGGGCCGGGAAAACGTGGCTGTACCGAATGAGGATAGGGATGCTGTCGCGGCGCTCGTTTGTGCGATGCTCCAGGCGCGGCCCGCGCAGCCGCATCGAGGTGGTGTCCCTCATTCTCCGGCGCTCCGGAGGACTTTTCTCTCTTTTCCCAAACTCGAATTGCGTACCGTTGTGCCGGGATGCAGAGGCCAATGGTGTACATCGCCCGATACGATGCTGTTCGCGGCCGCATGTTCGCGGACGCGGGTTGACAAGCCCCGAATGGGGTCTATTATTGCATCGTTATACTCGCCCCGGCGCGAAAAGGAGGAACTGTGGTTCGCATGCGATTCACGCCCATCATGGCCGCGTTCGTGGCGGCCGCGATTCTCATACCCGCAACCCTGGCGGCTCACACCACCTTTCAACGCACATTTGGCGGTCCTGGCAGAGACTCCGGTTGCTCCGTCCGGCAGACTGCGGACGGCGGTTACGTCATTGCCGGGACCACCGAAAGCTATGGAGCGGGCAGGCAAGACGTCTATCTGGTAAGGACCGACTCCAGCGGCAACGTGCTTTGGAGCTGTACCTACGGCGGCGAGTCGCTCGACTACGGGAATTCCGTGAGCCAGACGAGTGACGGTGGGTTCATCGTTGCCGGCAGCACGGAGTCGTACGGGGCCGGCTACGCTGACATGTATCTCATTCGAACCGATGCCCACGGCGAAACACTTTGGACCAGGACGCTCGGGGGCCCACACGATGATGAGGCGACCTCCGTCCTGCAGACCCCCGACGGCGACTTCACGATCGGAGGTTCCTCCGTTTCCTACTCCGGTTGGAGCGACGCCGACCCGTGTCTCGCTAGTACCGACTCAAGTGGTAGTGTTCACTGGGTGAAGGCCCACGACATATTCAACTGGGACTACGGCTACTCCATGGAGAGGACTAGGGGCGGAAACTACGTCATTGCCGGCGGAGCATACGGCTTTATCGGAGGCCGAGCCTACGTTCTCATGGCGGACGACAAGGGCGACGAAATGTGGACGACCAGCTACGGCCCGGAATACAGCCGAGGCCAAGCCGTGCTGGAGGCGGCCGACGGTGGGATTGCAGTGGTCGGTGGCGACGCATCGGCTGACCGCGGCAGTGTGAGTCTGGTCAAGTTCGGGGCAAACGGCGAGTCGCTCTGGGGAAGGAAGTACGGCGACGGCATGGGGTACGCGGCTATCGAGACCGATGACAGCGGGTTCGTCATTGCCGGCTGCACCGGTGCGGGCACCGACGCCTATCTCGTCAGGACCAATGCCAGTGGCGACCCGAAGTGGATGAGGATATTCGGCGGTCCCGACAACGAAGTCCTGCAGTCCGTCCAGCCGACCGCCGATGGCGGTTACATCATGACCGGGACCACACGCTCCTACGGTGCGGGCGGCAGCGACGTCTATCTCATCAAGACCGACGCTGATGGCAACGTTGGCGTGGCCGATGGGACCCAAAAGCCGCAAGCCACCAGCCGTAGGCTGTCCACCACGGTCGTTCGCAGTCTGCCGGAGGGCTCAACCGTCTTCGACCCCATGGGGCGGAGGGTAGCTAGCCCGAAGGCGGGAATCTACTTCGTTCGACAGTCGTCAGCCGTAACCAAGGTCGTTGTGCCGAGGTAAGGAGCAGTCAGCAGCGAGGAGCCAGCAACAACCGGGCGGGCGAATGCCCGCCTCTGCTATTCGGGGTCGTCTCTACGAGAAATCGGGAACGCCTGACAGGCCGGATGGTCTTGGGCTATGGTTTCGCCGCGATGAGAGCTTTGTGCAAGTGGAGATGCAGCAGGGCAGGATTGAGGCCGGCGCGGCGAAGCAGCCGGAAGTAGGGTTCGAGCGCGAGCGGATGCTCGTGGTCCGGGCTGCGCGGGTCAATGAACTGGTCGGAGAACTGGCCGGAGCGGACGCCGTGAAGGTGCTGGAGCCGACTAAGAACGCTCCGCAGTTGCCGGCCGAACCCGGCCCGGTCTAGCGCGATCCGGTCCAGTATGAGAAGCAGCCCGTCATTGGTAAGATGCCGTCGGCAGAACCTGAAGAGCCGAGCCTTGGCAGCATCGGTCAGTTCATGGACAGAGTCCACAGCGACGATGAACCGAAATGGCGAGCCCGGCACCCCAGTTGCTTGCAGCCGGTCGAGGTCAGACTTGACGAAGCGACACTGCGACCCGTACCCTTGCAGCCGTTCCCGGGCAAAGCCGAGCATCACTTCTGAACGGTCTACACAGACGAACCGCGCGACCGGAAGCCGTTCCAGTATCACGGCTTCAGTCTTTCCTGTCCCGCAGCCGAGGTCGAGGATGCGGGCGCCGCGACGCCAGTTCTCCTTGATGACCTCCGCGAGTACGTCGAGCTGCTCAGCCTTGAGCGGATTCGTCGGCTGGCTGTCCCAGACGCGGACGAATTCCTCGTCGCCCCAGCGGCCAAGCTCGGAGGCAGGATTTCTAGCCGGCAACTCCCAATTCCTATTCGGCCAGGACCCTGAAGCCACGAAAGCACGAAAGACACGAAACGGGGACAGTGATGGATTTCGAATCTGAGTTCATTTCATCCTGCTTCGTGCTTTTCGTGGCCGTCTATTCCGGATGCTCGGTTTGCTTGCCGGTCGTTGACCAGGGACTGGGTATTGGTCATTCGTCATTTCTTACCGAGCATCCACTTCACTGCCTGCTTCAGCTGCTGTTCCGGTACGGTGTGGCCGCCCTTGAACTCTACGAAGGTGACGTCGAAGCCCTTGCGTTTGAGGAAGTCACGGGCGTTCTTGCCGTTCTTGTACTCAACGACCCGGTCTTCCTTGCCATGGGCGATGAATACACTGAGGTTCTTGGCCTCTTCGTACTGCGCCGCAGTGAACCCGAGGGAGTCAAAACCTCCACCGAAGCCGATGATGCCTTGGAAGAAGTCAGAGTAGCCAATGCCGGTCTGGTAGGCCATACCGCAGCCCTGCGAGAATCCCAGAAGCCAGGTGCCGGTTGTCTTGTATTGGCCCGTCAGCCTGACGGCCGCAGTGGCGACGAAGCTGCAGGCCAACGCCTCTGAACTCGGGCCGACCATGCTGTCGTCCTTGCTCCATGTCGACCAGGAGTAGCCGAGGTCACGGCCGGCGCCGAACTGGTATGGAGCCTGCAGGCAGGCGAAGATGAGGTCCGGACTGCCGGCGCGTTCGTAGAGCCGTGCGAACGACTTCGGGTCCGAGCCGAAGCCGTGAAGACCGATGACAAGTGGGTAGGCGCGAGTCGAGTCGTAGCCGGCGGGTAGCCGGACGTAGCACGGGATGAAGCTCGACGCCTCTACGAGTACCTGCGTGCCGGTTCGAGCCTGCGCGCTCTCGGCGTGAGAAGCGAGGCTCTCGACCAGCGTGGCGAATACCGGTCGGGTGCGGACCGAGTCGAAGTCCGGATCCTGTTTCACGTGACCGATGTCATCGAACCCGGCGCGGAACGCGCGCCTCAGGTAGAGTGCGGCCAGCGAGTCCTGCTTCAGCAGTCCATAGCAGCAGGCCAGGTTGTAGATGTCGCTCGACTTGGTGATGTCGTGCTCGAGCGCGGTCAGGTACAGGCGTGCCGCTTCATTGTACCTGGCTGCCTGGTAGGCGGCGTTCGCCGCCCGGCTGACGGAGTCGAGAGGAAAGTCGAGGAAGCTACCGGCGTTGGGGTCAAGCTCATTCAGCGCCGGCTGGGCGTAGCCGACGAGCACGGTCAGGGCGATTGCGGTCAGCAGTCTCATGTTTGCTCTCCTTGCGCCTTAGTCTTGGGTGTTCCTTATCTTCTCAGCGATCTCGTCCAATTCGGCCTCGCTGAACGGCGGCTTCATGCGAACTTGTGCGAAGTGGTGCATGGCCAGAGTCTTGTCGAGCAGGTTCTCTTCACCCTTGATGCTGGGGATGAAGAGCATGTGCAGGTGCGGGACCCGGGTGCCGCGAATGAGCATGGTGACATACTCGCAGTCGAAAGTGTGCTTGAGCTTGCGCGCAATCACGTAGCAGGTCTTGAGGAACGGGCCGGCAATGCCGTCCTCGGGTTCAATGTCCGTGAACCACTCCACATGTTTCTTCGGAATGACGAGGCAGTGACCACGGGAGATGGGGTGGAGGTCGAGGAAGGCGAGCGTGTGCTCGTCCTCGTAGACCTTCCGGGCCGGCGCCCGGCCGGCCACGATTTGGCAGAATATGCACTCAGACATCAGTCACTCCTCTATTGAGATTTGACAGCCACGAAAGCACGAAAGGACACGAAACGGACTGCGGAAGGCTTGAGCCACGAAAGCACGAAAGGACACGAAACGGTCGGAGATCCATGTGATCTCGGAGTGTCTAGGTCGCCAGTGGCTCTTGACAGCCCGTGGGCACTCACAGGACCACTCTCTTGATTCCGAGCTTCGACCTACCGAAGTTCAGCAGCAATCCGGTCTTCAGATGGAAAGCCTTGAGATACGAGATGACCTGCGCCATGTGGCTATCCTGGAAATCCTGGGCAGCCTTGAGTTCGACGACGATAGTGTTGTCGACGACGAGATCAAGGCGATGAAGGCCCACTTCGGTCCCGGCGTAGCTCACGCATATCTCCTTCTCGGAATCGGCCCGCATGCCGTCAACCCGTAGCTGGAACAGCAGGGCATTGTGATAGATGGACTCCAGGAACCCGGGACCCAACTCCTTGTGGACCTTCAGTGCGGAGCTGATTATCCGACTCGACAGTGCATCAAACTCCAATCCTGTTCTTCTCCTCGTTTGGGTCTGTTGTCTCTAGGGCTGCTATCATTCCCGACCCTGTGACGGCTGGCTGTCTCATGACATACGTCCATCCGGTTTCTCTTCGTGTACTTCGTGTCTTCGTGGCTACCAGTCCTTAGGCTTGGTGATAATCTCTCGAACCTTGGTGTCGAAGAACTGGCGCGAGTGGGCGGGACGGATGACGATGGCGGTGTCCGCGCCCGTGCCGGTGCCGGCTATGGCGACGACGTCCTTGCCATGAGGTATCAGCCCTGCGTCGAGCGCCATTACCGCTATCTCGACCGCGACCTTGGTGCCTTCGCCCAGCGTGCGGTAGGTGAACGCTATCGTCTCGGCCGTCCCGAGGCCGCCGACTTTGAGGCGGACGGCACGTTCGACGCCGCCGAACAGGTGCGTCGTCCGCAGGACCGGGATGCCGGCCTCCGCCAGGCGGTTCTCGGTTGTCTCCGACAGCTCGGACTTGCCCGGCTCGCGGAATCCGACGTGGTGCGTCACGCAGGCTGCGTTCAGGCCGTGCGGCAGCATCCGCGCCAGTTCGAGCGCGGTGGTTCCGGAAGTGGAGGCGACGACGAGGTGCTTGATGCCGAGAGCTTCGGCTCGCTCAACTGCAGCCTTGAGCGTGGCCCGGGTCAGTGCTCTGGGATTCAGTTTCTTCATGGGGGTGGTTTTGCTCCTTTCGGTCGGCGGCTTGAATCATAGCCGTCGTGACGCGCACGGTCAAGCAGAAGGGGCGGCTTGCGCCGCCCCTTGGGTTGCTGACTCAGAACTCTACTTGGGCTCGAAGTGGAGGATGTCGGTGATGGCGCCTTCGCGCTTGGCCGTGGGCTTGAGTACCGCGGCTACCTCCATCCCGATACAGCAGGGCTTCTCGGTCAGCCGGTGAACGATGCTTGTGGTTGCACCGTCGAGCCGGATGAGCCCGATGAACTGGGGCTTCTCGAGCGGCTTGCCGTCCAGGCCAACGTGGAGCTCGGTCCAAGACTCGACGATCCCGGTCGGTCCGACTTTGACCCAGTCGTCAAGCTTGGCCATGCACTTCTCGCAGTAGAGCTTGGGCGGCACATAGACCTCATTGCAGGCCGTGCACACCGCGCCCTGGAATTGACCCTTCTCCTTCAGGGTCTTGAAGAACCGGTCGCCGGCAGCGCCGGCAGTGTAGAGGCTCTGGACCGGGAGTTCGCCGGGCCAGGTCTTGGCTTCAGCGGGCAGGGAGAGTCGTTCTTTGAGTGCCATGGTTCCTCCTTACACCGGTTTCCAGTAGAGGATGTCGGTGATGGCGCCTTCGCGCTCTTCAGCCGGCTTCCATACTGCCTTGACCTTCATACCTCGCTTGACCTGCTTGGGGTCCACTTCGCCCAAGAGGTGCATGATGCCCATGCCTTTGGACGCGCCGTCTATCTCGATGACTGCCGGGATGAGCGGTTCGGTGATGCGCTTGACGTCCCAAGTGACGTAGCATAGAGAGAAGGTGTTGATGACGCCGGTGTCCTTGATTTCGGTCCAGCCGTCAATGGGCTTGAAGCACCACTCGCAGAACGCACGGGGCGGAACCATGGTTCGGTTGCACGAACCGCACGTCACCGCGAGTATCTTGCCCCTTTTCAGACCGGCAAGGTACTTGCCGATGGCGACCCCGCGGTCCCACGCGTACTTCGCGTCGTGGGTCCAGCGCGTCGTGCAGACTTTGCCATGCTTGAAGTCGTCGTCGGACAGGCCGGTGGCAATCGGGCCGTATGGAGGAGCGTCGGGAACGGGACGCGGACCATGGACTTTGGACTTCAGACTCTGGACTTTGGACTTTGCCATGCTTCCTCCTAGACTCCGAGCACCACGACCGTGCCCACCTGCATCAGGTCGCCCCAAGCCTGGGCGACGCCACGCTTGGCTTTGCGGGCGATCTGCCGCTTGCCGGCTTCGCCACGCAACTGCCAGAAGAGTTCGGCGATCTTCATCAGCCCGGCGGCCGCAATCGGGTTGCCAACGCCGAGGAGACCTCCCGACGGGCAGACCGGCAGCTCGCCGTCGCGGGCGGTGACGCCGTCAGCAGTCAGCTGTGGCGCCTCGCCGCGACCGCACAGCATCAGGCCTTCCATGTGGTGGAGCTCCTTGTAGTCGAACGGGTCGTAGGGCTCGGCCACGTGGATCTGGTGCCGCGGGTCGGTGACGCCGGCCATCTTGTAGGCCATGCGTGCCGCTTCTTCCACATACCGCGGATAGCAGAGGTCGCGGTTGGTCCAGTATGCCGTGTCGAGCGCCCAGCCGCAGCCCTCGACCCAGACCGGCTTGTCGGTCACGCGGCGGGCCACGCTCTCGTTGGCCAGGATCACCGCAACCGCGCCATCAGAGACCGGGCTCACGTCCAACCGCTGCACCGGCCAGGCCAGGACTTCGGAATTGAGCACGTCCTCGACCGTGACCGGTGCGGCAATCTGCGCGCAGGGGTGGTAGAGCGCGTTGGTCTTGTTCTTCACTGCGACCCTGGCGATGTCCTCTTTGCGGAGCCCGTAGGTGGTCATATAGCGGTTCATCTCCAGCGCGAAGATCCAGAGGAGATTCGGCTTGAGTGGCCGTTCAATGATGTGGTCAAAGATGGTGACGAACGCGGCCTGCGCGTGCGGCTGGAACGTTGACATCTTCTCCTCACAGACCACGAGGCAGGTGTCGAACATCCCGGATGCCACATGGTACCAGCCCTGGGCAACTGAGAAGACGCCGGTCCCGCCGCCGACGAAACCGCGCATGTACGGCTTGCCGAACCCGCCGGCTCCGTCTGACAGGTACTCACCCTTCATGTGGACGCCATCAAACGTGTCGGGCGCCGTACCCATTACCACTGAGTCGATCTGGTTCATGGTCATGCCGCAGGAATCGAGCGCCATTTTGGAGGCGAGCCAGGAAAGCTCCTTACCCGTCTCAAGCGCGCGGCGGACGAACTTGGTCATCCCTACGCCGACTATCGCTACTCTGTTTCCCATGATTGCTCCTTATGCGGCTAGGGTTATGACCGCGGTGCTGGCAGTGGGCACTCCCCGCCAGGCCTGGACTATTGCGGTCTTGGCTTTGGGTAGCTGCATCGCGCCGGCCTCCCCGCGCAGTTGCTGCACCGCGCAGTAGAAACGGGCAAGACCGGATGCCTCGTACATGTATCCCATGCCTAGGGCGCCGCCGGAGACGTTGACCGGTCGCTTTCCGTTGCGGGCGGTCTTGCCCTGCTCCGTGTTCAGGCCCACGTCGCAGGGACTGGCCAGACCGAGGGCGACGAGATGTTGCAGCTCCTTGTAGGTGTAGGTGTCGTCAACTTCAGCGAAGTCGAAGTAGTGCCTGGGGTCGGTGACACCCGCCTGACCATAGGCCATCTTTGCTGCCTTGGTCACGTACTCGGGCGCGCTCCAATCCCGGGTCTCGAGGTTGGGTGAGCCGTTGCACCAGCCGGCACCGGTCAGCCATACCGGCTTCCCGCGCAGCTCCTTTGCCTTTGACTCGGTCGCGAGCACGATGACGATTGCCCCGTCCACCGGCTGGGCGATGTCCAGGTCGGTGAGGGGCAACGACACCGGCTTCGCGTACTTGAAGTCGTCAAGGGAGAGCCCCGCTGCCTGACCGGCAATCGGATTCACCAGCGCGTTCGAGCGGTTCTTCACCGCAACCGCCGAGCACTGGTCCCGGGTGATGCCGTTCTCGGCACAGAACCGGTTCATCTCCAGTCCGGCGATGAAGTTTGAGTTCAGGCACAGGGGACGGACGGTTACCGGGTCCTGGGCGCAGGCCGCGATACCGTCGGGCGTCAACATGTTTGATGCCTTGGAATGGGCCTCGACAACCGCGGTGCCGAACCTGCCGGTTCTGAGCTGCATGACCGCCGTGGCGATGCCGTGCAGGCCGTCGCCGGTGATGGTATGCATCTGCCTGAGGGCCGCGCCCAACTGGTCGGGCACGTACTCGTCGAAGATAGATGTGCCTTCGATGTAGTCCTCGGCGCAGGTTACAAATGTGTCTACCTCCGTGCGCGGGTTTATCCCGGCGTCGGCGTAGGCACGCACCGCGGCGTCGAACATCAGCTCCTTATACGACACGTCCGGAGTGATTGTCCGGAACTGGGTCGCGCCGATGCCGACTACCGCTATTCGTTCTGACATTGCACCTCCAAGTTCAGGGATAAGGGTCGGACTTCGAATCATCGCCCGCAGGCAGCGCATCCGGGCTTTCGGTGTAGCATAGCGTCGCAGAGTCGATTGTCAAATGGCCGTTGGCAGACCAAGTCCGCGTTTGACAGTCTGTTTGGTTGGCCTAGAATTGGATGGTGGCCCTTGAGCGGCAGTGGTCGCTCCAAGTCCAGTCGTGGCAGGGAACGACTCACTGAAGGGCCGTCTTCTGACTTTGACACACCTTCTAACTGGAGGCTCGATGCTTCATCGCTTGTCTGGGATTCTCTTCTGTCTGGTGCTGCTCGTTGGAGCGGCATCCGCCGGTCCGATGCTGGTGCGCGTTGGCGCCCACAACTACCAGGAACTCCGTTCCCATATCACTTTGAAGGGCACGTCGATCGACATAGCCGGCGCGAAGCCGGGCGAATCGTATGACCTGCTGCTTGACCGTTCCGACTTCGGCGCGGTTGCGGCCTGCGGCCTGCCGGTGACGGTCATCTGCGACGACCTGGATACCCGCAGGGGCGAGGCGACGCAGTTCGGGATGTACCGTACATACGATGACATGAAGGTCATCCTGCGCGGCTTCGCCTCAGACTACCCGTCAATCTGCAAACTCGAGAGCATCGGTCCCTCGTTTGAAGGCCGCTACATCCTTGGTCTCAAGATCAGTGACAATCCGACGGTCGACGAGGACGAGCCGGAGGTACTGTTGGAAGCTCTGCACCATGCGCGGGAATGGGCGACTCCCGAAGTGGCGCGCTTCTTCGTGGATACGCTGCTCAGCAACTACGACTCCGTCGCCGCGTTCAAGGAGTTCATTGACGGCCACGAGATATGGGTCTTCACTCACATAAATCCGGACGGCTACACCTATGACTACCCCGGTCAGTTGAGCTGGCGCAAGAACCGGCAGCCGTTCGGCACATCGACCGGCTGTGACCTGAACCGTGACTACAACGGCGCCTGCAACGGGAATCGGATGGACGACTGGGGCTCACTGGTGAACGGGTCGAATACTTCGCACCGACCACGCGATATCACGTGGTTCGGCGCCAAGGGGGCGTGGGGGGTCGAAGTCAATGCTCTCTCCGAGTTCTTCAAGACGCGCACGTTCCTGGCCGATGTCACACTGCACTCGTATTCCGAACTCGTTATCTGGCCATTCGGTTCGGGTTCGCTCGCGCCGGATAGCAGTTATCTTGCGAGTCTCGCCATCGGGACTGCGGCGCAGATATCGAAACTGGGTGGCGGCACCTACACGCCGCAGCAGTCGAACTATCTGTACCCCACGGCCGGAGGGTCGACTGACTGGATGTACGGATGGAGTCACTGGATCGGTGGGTTCCCGTGCATGACGTACTGCATCGAAGTCGGCACCGATTTCTACCAGCCGACCGGCGACCTCGAAGCGATACAGAGTGAGGTGTTCGATGGGCTTTTCTACATGTTCTCACGAGCCGAGTCGATCGACATGGCTCTGGAGGGCGAGGTTCCGCGGCCGATTCTCACCCCGATGGACTCGGCTGTCACCGCGCAGTATACGGTCTACTGGTCTCCGATCCGGCCTCAGCACAGTCACCCGGACCGTTGGGAGATTGAAGAACTCAAAGGTCTCTCGGTGGTCACGGACAACATGGAGGCAGATCTGTCCAAGTGGGTACTACAGGGTGCGAGCCAATCCTCGACCCAGAAGCACGGTGGCGTCTACTCGATATCTCTCGGTAACGGCGACAACATCGCCAACTACTGCATGACCAAAGACCCGTACCCGGTCGAACCCGGCGACTCGCTCAAGTACTGGATCTGGTACAACACCGAGAACAACTACGACGTCACGGTAGCTGAGGTGTCGCTTGAAGGGAGGGAATGGTACCAGCTTCACGACCGCTTCACCGGGAACTCCAGCGGCTGGCTGTACAAGGCCTTTCCGCTGGAGCCGTGGGTCGGCAGTTCAGTGTTCATCCGCTTCCGGTACATGACCGACGACGGAACGACCGGGTCCGGCGTCTACATTGACGACGTCTGGCCGGTGCCCGAGTTCGCCGAACGCACGGTGCTGTCCGACAGCATCACCGACACACTCTATGTCGTGACGGCCGAGACGGTCGGGACTCACTACTACCGCGTACGCGGACACAACGCGACCTGGGGATGGAACGACCAGGGGCCGCTGGAGGACATCCTGGTGGTAGGCTTGAGCGGGACGCAGGAGCCGACCGGCACGGTCATCACCTCGGTGCGCGAGGTCGGCCCGAACCCGGTCATCAACGGAACGCGGATCAGCTATGCACTAGAGCGCGCAGGCGCGGCGGACCTCTCGATATACGATGCGGCGGGCAGGCGGGTCAGGAGTCTGGTTTCGGGCAAGCTCAAGGCCGGCGTCTACTCGGTCAGCTGGGACGGCAGGGATACTGGCGGCAGACAGGTCCCGGCTGGTGTCTACTACGTCCGGCTCTCGGCTGACCGGACATCGACTGCGCGAGTGACGGTCGTCCGCTAGGACAGCCAGCTTCCGTATCGGGGCGCGGCTTGCCCGCGCCCCTCTTGCTGCGGGCGGCGGCAGCTTGGGTCTTGGTTCTGTTGGCGACGGGTGAAGTCGCCAGCCACTCTGGGCGTCTTCAGCGGCTTGCCAGCACTTGTGTCTTGTGTATACTTCACCATGCTCGATAGACGTGGCACGAGCAGCGAGCCGCCGTCTCGCCCCAAGGAGACAACATGCACCGACTGATGCTGCTCGCTCTGACGTGTCTGACCGTAGCCGGATTGGCATGGAGCGGGCCGTCCGCTCCAGTGCTGATGGAGGCGAAGCTCTACGTCAGCGACGTGCAGGACCTCGACCACCTCGGTACCATCGCTGGTGACCTCTACATCTGCTCCCGAGGTGCGGACGAGAAAGGTACGTATCTGGTCCTTGTCACCGATGCCGACCAGCTTGGCCGGATCCGGGACTGCGGCCTGGAGACCGCGGTGACCTGGGCCAACCTGGACGACAAATTCAAGCTGCTGACCGGCGTGGACCCTCACGATGCGTTGCGACTACAGACCTTCGGGTACTACTTCACCTACTGGGAGATGCGCGATTCGCTCGAGGCCCTGGCCGCGGCCCACCCCGAGGTCTGCAGCCTCTTTGCCATCGGTGTGACCTCGCAGGGCCGCGACATCCTGTGTATGAAGGTCTCGGGTAACGCCGCGACCGAGGAGGACGAACCGGCCTGCTACTTCTCCGGTGCTTGCCACGGCGACGAACCCATCGGCACGTCTATCGTGATGGCTTTCCTTGAGGAGATCCTGGCCGGATACGGCACCGACTCGCTCTGCACGTGGTTGGTCAACAACCGCGAGATATACACAGTGCCCATCCTCAACCCGGACTGCTCGATCTACTGTTCCGACTCGGGCGGCGCCGGAGTCTACTGGCGCAAGAACCGCCGCGTGGTCGTACCGCCGAACATCGGCGTTGACCCCTCGCGCAACCATGGTTTCAAGTGGGGCTACGACGACGTCGGTTCCTCGCCCAACCCAGCGGCTCACGCCTATCGCGGTCCGTTTCCCTGGAGCGACGCCGAGGCGAGCGCGGCGCGCGACCTGTCTCTATCGCATCGGTTCCGCACTGAGCAGGACTTCCACGCGTACGGCCGGTGGAACATGTACCCTTGGTCCTATGATACGTTTACGCCGCCGGATGAGGCGGCGTTGCGTGAAGCAAATGACTCCCTCCGAATGTACAATGGCTATCCGGAGAGTCAAGCCGGTCAGATATCGCGCGCATTCTACCCCTGCAACGGCACTCAGCCTGACTGGGCGCTCACCGACACGGCCGGCAAGTTCATGACCTACTCGTTCGACATTGAGGCCGACACGTGGTTCTACGCCTGTTGGAACGACTCCGCATTGATGCGCGAGGAAGTCGAAGGCAACGTGCCGGGTCTCTTCTACCTCGCCCGCATCGCCGGTGCCTATCTCATCCCGATTGCTGTGACTGTCAATGATTCAGTCCTCGGCAACGCGACCGGCATGCTCGACCCGGGCGAGACGGCAAACATCTGGTTCACCATCCGTAATCAGGCCATCCACCCGCTCGACTCGGCGTACTCGATCTCGGCCCGACTGATATCGCTGGACACGCTCGTTGCCGTGATCGACTCGGTCAAGGCATTTCCCAGCGTCCAACGTAGGAGCAACGTCGACAACATCGCGGACCAATTCGTGGTCAGGGCATCAGGTTTCGGGCATCCGGGCGACACGGTCCGGTTCCGACTCGAAGTGACGTACACCGACGCCGATAACACCATGGTGATGCTGGTTCCGTCCGAGGTCGTGCTCGGTGAGGACGTGATTGGCATCTACGAAGCTGGCAACAGCCAGGGCGGTTCGGCCGTGATGCCTGCCACGGTCATTGGGCGCGTCCTCTTCCTTTCCGGCCAGGAGGGTCGGACCGAAACTAGGCCGGCGCTGCGCGATGCGCTCGGCCGCAGAGTGATGGTTCTGATGCCGGGAGCCAACGATGTGAGCCGTCTCTCTACCGGTGTCTACTTCACGGCCGGCGGCGAGGCACGCGGCGTCTCCGCATTCCGGAGGCTGCTGGTCATCCGCTAGGATAGGTAGTTTCTGTGTCCGGGGCGCGGCTTGTCCGCGCCCCGGACTTTTCCGGGTCCGGACGGGAGCATCGTTTGCAGCCGGGCCGAAGGCACTCGGCCGCAGTGACGCCACGTTCAGACCCGCCATCCCGGTAGGCGGAGAGAATGGTCACTTTCTGCCAGAGGGAATCGACCGAGTCGCGATTGTCTGCTAGTTACAGCAGGGCGGCGGCCAGAGAGCGTCGTGGGAGATCAGGAGTGGCGGTCGAGCCAGGAGAGCAGTTCGGAGATGCTGGCGGTGGCGAGGCCGATGCAGGTGTCGGCCGCGCCATAGTATATGTTCAGCGTATCGAGGTCTGGTCCGGTGGTCGTGCCACAGGGGAAGACGACGTCGCCGACGTCGCCCTGGCGTTCATAGTCCTCGTTCGGGCCGAAGACCCATTCGTCGCCGCGCCGGAGTACTCTACATGGGTCTGTGGCATCCAGTAGCGCTACGCCGACCCGGTAGAGACCGCCGGCCGCGGTCTGTCTGACACCGTGGTAGATCATCAGCCAGCCACGTTCGGTCTCGATCAGCGGAGGGCCAAGTCCGATGCGGCAGGCGTCCCACCACGCGCCGTGGCGGGCAGCGAGCACGCGCCGGTATCCGCCCCAGTGTTTCAGGTCAGGTGACTCGGCCAGCCAGATGTCAGTGCTGACGCCGGCGTGAGGTCGGTGGAGCATCTGCCAGCGGCCGTTGATGCGGCGCGGTAGGAGCGCGGCGTCTTTGTTGTCGGGCAGCATAACCATGCCGACACGCTCGAACTTCTCAAAGTCGGGAGTGAGCGCGAGCGCCACGGCCGGCCCGGCAGGCGAGTAGGCGGTGTAGGTGACGGCGTACTTCTGGATCTCGTCGAGCCAGGTGATTCGCGGATCCTCAACTCCCCAGGTCTCTTCAGGGTGGTTCGCGAGGTCCGGCGGCAGCCACGGCTTGTCGTCGATACGCCAGCCTGTGGCGCCGTCGCCGGAGCGTGCCGCCCACAGACTGGAGATGCCGCGCCGGTCCTCGACGCGGCAGAGCAGGAACGTGGTCCCGTCAGGTAGCCTGACAGCGCCGGGGTTCAGGACGGCATTGACTGTGTGTGGCCAGTCCGGGGCACTCAGTATCGGGTTGCAGGTGCAGCGCCGGAACAGGCTGTCATGTGCGGTCAACGGTCCCCCTCGCCGCCCACGGTTTCGGCGCGGCGCAGGGTGAGAAGAGAGCCGAGGAAGGCCAGGGTGGATTCTGCCCCTTCGTTGGAGTTCACGCCTTCAGGATGCAGGCCGTCGTGGCAGCCTCCGGTTGCGTAGTCGTAGACGGGCCGGCCGAGGTCATTGCGACCGAGGAACCACTCGAATGTCGTGGTCATCGCCTCACGCCAGCGGCGGTCCTTGGTGACGCGCCAGGCCCGGAAGGAGGCCTCTACCATGCACTGCGCCTCAATCGGCTGCTGGTCAAATCGGGGTCTCGGGGCACCCCGCTGCCAGCCGGAGTTGGGAATCGGCGAGTAGTTGCCCGCCTCGGCGGTCTCGACCCGGAACAGCCAGTCGAGGGAACGAAGGCCGGCAGCAGTCATCTCTTGGTTTCCGGTATCGGCGCCGGCACGGATCAGCGCGTGGCTGAGTCGGGCGTTGCCGTAGGCGAGAGAACGCTCGAACCACGGCCAGTCGTCGCTGGCAGCGGTGCGATACATCTCGAGTAGTCGTTGCGCCAGCGCGTCGCGGATCCGGCGAGCGTTGCTTGCGCCGGGGAACCGTTTGATATAGGAACAGACCCCGAGCAGTGTGTAGGCCCAGGCGCGGGGACTGGAGAACAGCTCGACGGCGTGCAGGGCGGAGTCGAACAGGTTCATGGCCAGGGCGACGAAGGCGTCATCGTGCGAGGCCCCGACCACGGTCCCGAGGCTCCAGAGGGCGCGGCCGTGCGAGTCTTCCGACCCGGTGTCTTCGAGCCAGCGGCGGTCGTACCCGAGGAAGTTACGGAAGCGACGGTTGGTGCGGTTGAAGGCGTAGTCGATGAAAGCGAGGTAGCGACCGACGAGACGATGGAGGATCGCGGTGTCCTTTTCGTGCTCGAGAGCGCGTAAGGCCACGATCAGCGCCCGGCTGTTGTCGTCAGTAGTGTAGCCTTCATTGAGATTGGGTACTGTATTGCGGGCGTGCTGGATGATACCGGTGTCATCGGTGAGTGTGAGCAGATGCTTGAGGTCGATCCTGGGCAGTTCCATATCCAGCGGGCTCTCGACCGCGACGCGATCGACGAAGACCGGACCGCGTACACGCTCTTCGGCGGCGCGCTGGAAGGTATCGAGGTAGCTTCGCGCGACTTCCTTCCAGATCATCTGGCGCCCGTAGGCGTACGCCTGCTTGCGCATCGCGTGACGTTCCGCCTCGTTGGCAAAAAGCCTGACCACGGTCTCGGCCATCGCCGGGTGGTCGTTGAACGGGACGAGCCGGCCCCGGCCCTCGGCCAGCAGCTCCTCGGCGTACCAGTAGGGTGTTGAGACGACCGCCTTGCCGGTGCCGGTCGCGTAGGCGAGGGTGCCGGACACGGCCTGAACCGGGTTGAGGTAGGGCGTTACGTAGAGGTCGGCGGCGCCGAGGAACTGACACAACTCTTTGATGTCGACGAACCGGTTGTAGTACACGACGTGGTCGCTGACTCCGAGTTCCCGCGCCAGCCGCTGCAAGGAGATACGGTATTCCTCTCCTTTCTCCCGCAGTACGTGTGGATGGGTCACGCCGAGCACGATGTAGACCACGTCCGGGAATCGTTCGACAACGGCGGGGAGCGCGCGGATGACGTTCTCGATGCCCTTGTTGGGCGAGAGCAGGCCGAAGGTAAGGATGACGCGTCGTCCCTCGACCCCGAAGAGGTCCTTGTAGAAGTTGGGGTCGACGAACGGCATGTCCGGAATGCCGTGGTGAATGAGGTCGATCTTGGCGGGCGAAACCTCGTATATGTCAGCAAGGTACTGACGGGAACGCTCGCTCATCACCACTACGCGGTCGGAGAGGTGGCAGATCTCGGTCAGCACCTGGCGCTGCATGTCGTCCGGTTCCCGTAGCACTGTGTGCAGCGTGGTTACGACCGGCATGCGCAGGCGACGCTGGGTCAGCAGCAGGTGGCTGCCGGCCGAGCCGCCGAAGATGCCATACTCGTGCTGCATGCAGACCAGGTCGACCCGGCCCAGGTTGAGGAAGTCGGCAAGTTGACGATACTCGTCCAGGTCGTTCTGGGCGACCTCGAAGCGCACGCGGTCCGGGTAGTCGTAGCCTTCGACCGTATCATTCATCGCCGCGGTCACGCACTCGGCGTCCGGAGCTTCGCGGGCAACCGATTCACAGATATCGGTTGTGAAAGTAGCGATACCGCAGCGCCTCGGCACGTAGTTGCCGATGAATGCGATCTTGCTGAATTGGGCAGTACGGTTCTTCATAGTTAGGGCGAGTTTCATGTCATACTATCCGCGCTGCCGCCCAGAGTCAAACCGAGGTTGGTGGAATCCGGCCGCCAAGCACGTGGTATATATAGACACAGGAGGTCAACAATGAAGACCAGAACTGCACAGTTTGACTACGACCGTGAATACGGTCGTGACATACGAATGGCCGCTGCGGTCGCGCTGGGGTTGGTCATCGCGGGATTCCTCTTCCTGCCTCAGCCGAAGGTAGTGCCATACAAGTTGCGCGGGCCCGTTGTGGTGGACTTCACTCCTGTGGAGCCATCGCCACTGGTCTACGCGCCTCCCGAGCCGATGGAACCGGTCCACAGAGGGGTGCCGGTCGCAAGCGACAACCCCGAGGTCTTGACCATCGGGCCCAACACCGATTTCCACGAACTGAAGCCGGACGTCGGCAGAATCGAACTGCCAGAAGTTCCGTTCATGATAGTGGAACACAAACCCAGGCTGCAACGGGTGGCGCAACCCGAGTACCCGGAGATGGCACGGGCAGCGGGCATCGAGGGCAAGGTGGCGGTGTCGATGGTGGTGGATACCCTCGGCAACGTGGTAAGGGCCGAGGTCTACGCGACCTCGGGCAACACCTTGCTCGACCAGGCTGCAGTCAGCGCCGCCTACAGGTGCGGCTTTGTTCCCGGATATCAGCGTGATCGGCCGGTCGTTGTGCGTAACGTTGTTCTGCCCTTCAACTTCCGGCTGCAATAGCGCAGTCAGACGCGGAGTTCATCGGCGGGAGTGACGTCAGGTGGGTTCCAAGTTGCAGGCGTGTGGACTGCGCTCGGTGGCGGACTGCCAAGGGAGGCGTGCGTCGAAAGGCGCAGAAGAAGCGAAGGGGAGTTGCCGCCCTATGTCAGTGGCAGGTCACGGAGCGGCTGCGTCTCGGGGTAAGGCGCAAGACCTGAGGACTACCAAGGCCGCGTCCGGGTAGCCCGTCTGGTGGCCGCCAACGTGGCGGCGTCGGTTGGTCAGTAGCTCTGGAGAGAGACTCCGGTTCCTGATTCGAGGCTTGGCGTGCGGGTGGGACCGGGGCGACTGACGGCCTCGCGCCTGCAAGCTGGAGACAGCCAGCGTTCCCGGCGTGACAATCGGGTGGGCGGATGTAGAAGTATGGGCACAAGGCGATCTGAACGGCAGTCAGGAGTTGACGGCAAGCTGCCTGCATCCGGCAGTTCGAATGGCCGGGTGAACATTGGAAGACCGAAGGGCCAGGAGGAACGCCAGCCGTGGGAGTTGGGGCTGTTCTGGCTGCTGGTCGCCGCGATAGCGCTGGCAACCATGCTCGTTCTCTCGGGTTCCGTCCGCTTCTTCGCCGGCGACGTCAACGGTAGCTGTCTGTTCATGCTCAGCTCGTTCCTGCAGTCCCTGGCTGCGGTTCTGGGTATTGCCTTCACGCTCACGCTTATCGCCCTGCAACTCGCTGCTCAGAGCTACACGCACCGGGTGATCTGGCTTCACACCCGTTCCGTGGTCTTCGTGTTCACATTCGCCATGCTGCTGCTGGCCATGGTCTTCATCGCGGTGCTGCTGGCTTCCTACCGGAGTATACAGTCAACAGACAGGCATCCGTGGGTTGACCTGGCAGTTGTCTGGTTCGTCTCAGCCCTGGTGCTGCTGATTCCCTTCGCAGTCAGGACCCTCCGGCTGCTGGCCCCGGACAGTATCGCTGCTGCGTTGCTTGCAGGCCTGAGCGTGAAGCAGCTCGAGTCGAGTGACACCGCAGCTGTACACGTGCGCATTGGTCCGGTCTTTGACATGGCGCGCAAGGCCATTGTCAGCCGGGATGAACGGACTCTGGAGTTGCTGATGGCGCAGGTGAGGCGCCGGGTCGCGGCGCTGCTCGCCGATGTTGCACTCGGCGAGGAGGGTCTGGATCAACTACAGCGCGCGGTAAGTCCAGAGTTCCGCGACCTGGGTTGGCTTGCGAGCGACCGTGGTGACATCGGAGCCGTCAAACAGGTGGTTGATTGCCTGCGTGAGCTCGTCTGCCGGGCCGGAGCACGTCCCGACCGGCGAGTGTTCGCCGAGGAACTCAATGCCGCCATAGGCGATATCTGGAAAGAAGCCAGTGCCCGCTTCAGCGACACCGCCCACGCGGCGAGGCTGGCGGAATTGGAGACGTCGATGAGTTCCTGCCGGGTCGAGATATCCAGCGTTCTTGACAGCTAGCTGGTAGCCGTCAGTTCTCCCAAGGTTGACCAGCCGACCCGCCGCTATAGAATAGCCTCCCTGACGCCAATGAGCACTCACGACATCTCGGCTGCGCTACGCTTGGTACTGGAGATCTCGTGAAGAAGTTCCTGAAGCAGGAACCTGTGCTGTCGGTCGGCCCCAAGGGAAATCAGCACACAATCATCCGCCAGTTCTGCAAGGGCTGCCGGATTTGCGTCGAATTCTGTCCGACCGGCACGCTCGACCTCGACGATCGGTTCAAGATTGCAGTTGCGCACCCGGAGAAGTGCATCGCCTGCCGGATGTGCGAATTGCGGTGCCCGGATATGGCGATTTTCGTCAGGAAGTGGGCAGCAAAGGAAGGGCCGATGTCAGAAGGCAGAAGTCAGAAGGCAGAAGGAAGAAGTGCGGAGGCGCTGAACGACGCGGAAGGGGCCGAGAGCGGGGCGAAGCCGTGACCGAACTGCTGTCGGGCAATGAGGCGTGCGCGGTTGGTGCGGTGCGCGCGGGCGTGCGGTTCTTCGCCGGCTATCCGATAACGCCCTCGACCGAGATCGCGGAGTACCTGGCGCGCGAGATGCCGCGCATCGGCGGGACGTTCATCCAGATGGAGGACGAGATCGCGTCCATCTGCTGCATGAACGGCGCGACTGCGGCCGGGATCAAGGCCATGACCGCCACGTCCGGCCCCGGCTTCTCGCTGATGCAGGAGGGGATCGGCTATTCGATCATGGCCGAGCTGCCGTGCATCATCGTTGACGTGATGCGGGGCGGGCCCGCCACCGGAACGCCGACCCGTACCGCGCAGTCCGACGTGATGCAGGCGCGGCACGGCACGCACGGCGACCACCCGATCGTGGCGCTCTGTCCGTGGAACGTGCGCGAGTGTTTCGACCTGACCGTGCAGGCGGTAAACCTGTCCGAGCGGCTCAGAATCCCGGTGATCCTGCTGATGGACGAGATCGTCGGGCACATGCGCGAGGCCGTGCAACTGCCGGAGAAGATCCAGCTCTGGGAGTCGCAGCGCGCCAAGGTGGCGGCACCGGACTATTATCATTACGACGATTCGAACAACTACGACGCCCGGATCGCCAGTTTCGGCGAAGGCTACCGCGTGCACCTGACCGGGCTGACCCACCGCAAGGACGGGTTCCCGACCGACGACCCGGAGATCATCAAGTGGAACATGGACCGGCTGCGGAAGAAGATCGACGACAACCGGTCGTGGCTCTGGGATATTTCCTACGAGGACCTGGGTTCGGAGACGGTCATTGTCTGTTACGGGAGCGCCGCCCGATCGGCGATGGAGGCGAAGCGGCAGTTCGAGCAGAAGACTGGGCGCCGGGTCGGCATCCTCAGGCTGCGGATGATCTGGCCTTTCCCGATGGAGCGGATGATCGCGCTGATGAAGAGCGCCCGCCGGGTCATCGTCCCGGAAATGAATCAGGGGCAGCTGCGCCGGACCATCGAGCGGAGTGTGAGCCGGAACGTGCCGGTAGTTTCGGTCCAGCGCTATGACGGCGAGATGCTGACGCCGGAAGAGATCATTGAGGCGCTCTAGGGAAATGACGAAGTACGAAGTCAGAATGACGATTGAAGTCCGAATGACGAACTGCGGACAGGCCGATGCCTGAACCCCTGAACCCCGGGACCCCTGAACCCGTTCGGTTGGCTGAGCACGAGGCCGTGGACCGGTTCCTGGAGTATTTCCGTGTAGACGAGCGGTTCCCGCACATCCTCTGTCCGGGCTGCGGGATCGGGACGGCCATGAACACCGTGGTGCGGTCGTTCATCGAGACCGGCGTTAGCCAGGATGAGTTGTGCGTGGTCTCAGGCATCGGGTGCTCGTCGCGGATTTCCGGATACCTGGATTGCGACACATTCCACACCTTGCACGGCCGCGCCCTGCCGGCGGCAACCGGCGTGAAGCTGGCCAAACCACACTTGAAGGTCGTGGTGTTCGGCGGGGATGGTGACATGCTGGCGATCGGCGGCAATCACTTCATCCACGCCGCGCGTAGGAACATCGACGTGACGGTATTCGTGCTCAACAACTTCACCTACGGAATGACCGGCGGTCAGTATTCTCCGACCACTCCAACCTGCGCGCGGGCCTCCACCGCCCCGTTCGGCAACGTGGAGCGGGACTTCGATACGTGTTTCATGGCGCGCGCGACCGGGGCGATGTTCGTTGCCCGCAGCACCACCTTCCATGTCGCCCATCTGAAGAAGATGGCGAAGCTGGCGTTGAGCAAGCGCGGCTTCAGCGTCGTCGAGATCATCTCCCAGTGTCCGACGTTCTTCGGCCGCCATCAGAGCATGGGCGACGCGGTGAAGATGCTCGAGTGGATCAAGGACCGGTCGATAGACGTCAGCAAGGTGACGGACCCGTGGGTGGTGCAAGACAAGTTCGTGATCGGCGTCCTGCACGATCGCGAAGAGGTGCCGCCCTATTCCGAGCTGTATGCCAACATGCGGCGGCTGCGTCAGCAGAGCGCTGGGTGCAAGGACCTCGGCCTGCCCGGCAAGGGCGCCGGGATATCGTAGGACGATGAAGACCGAGATCCGGCTGGCCGGTACGGGCGGGCAGGGCGTGATTCTGGCCAGCGTCATTCTTGCGGAGGCGGCAGGCGTCCACGAGGGGAAGCACGTGGTGCAGACGCAGAGCTACGGCCCGGAGGCGCGAGGCGGTGCTTCGCGGGCCGACGTCATCATTGCGGACGAGCCAATTCTGTATCCGAAGTCGCGCCGGCTCGACGTCCTGGTTAGTCTCTCTCAGCAAGCCGCGGACAAGTACTTCGATGATCTGAAAGTCCATGGAATCGCGATCATAGACGGCTTCTATGTGCGGGAGTGCCCGCGCGAAGGGGCGATCTGCCTGCCCATGACCGAGACCGCGCGCAATGAGCTCGGGCGCGAGCTGTTCACGAACATCCTGACGCTGGGCGCGCTCGCCCGCATCACCGGAGTGGTGGAGCTTGAGTCTCTGGAGAAATCTGTCGCCAACCGCGTGCCGGCCAAGGCACTTGACCTGAACAAAAGGGCGTTGGCACTGGGGTGGGAGCTTGGCGCGAGAAGAACGAAGTCAGAAGCTGGGATCCAGAATGCATAGGGCTGAAGTGCGGACGAAGAAGTCCAGAGCCAAGTCCCCGGAGCCTGAAGTCACTCCGAACCTTGAGACTCATGAACCCCCGGCCCCGTCAATCGCGGGCCGCGTCGACGAGATGATGGACCCGAAACTCTACGGCAGGGACGTGAAGCAGGTCCGGATGCTACAGACGCACACATCGTGGGTGTTCCTGACCGGCACCCGCGCCTACAAGGTGAAGAAGCCGGTCAACTTCGGCTTCCTTGACTACACTGACCTGTCCGCGCGCCGGTTCTTCTGCAATGAGGAGTTCCGACTCAACCAGCTTCTCTCGCCGGACATCTACATCAAGGTACTGCCAATCACCGAGTCCAAAGGCAGGCTCAAGCTCGGAGGCCGGGGTCGGGTCGTCGACTATTGCCTGGAGATGAGGGAGTTGTCACAGGACTGGATAATGACCGAGCAACTCAAGCGCGACCGCGTGACCTTTGAGCACATCGACCAGATCGCCCGATCCATCGCCGACTTTCACGCACGGGCAGAGCGAGGCAGTGGGGTCGCGCAGTACGGTAGCACTGAGATCATCCGTCTGAATTGGGACGAGAACTTCGCGCAAACGATGGAGTTCCGAGCGAAGACCATCACACACCGTGAATTCGACGAGATCAAGACGGCGGTTGAGGGGTTCATCACCGAGAACCGCGGGTTGTTCCGGCGCCGGCGCGCGAGTGGCTTCGTCCGCCGCTGTCACGGTGACCTGCATTCGAAGAACATCTTCATCATTAGGGAGGGTCCAGGGGGTCAGGGGTTCGCGGGTTCAGGCCACGCCTCCCGGCCCCCGGAATCCCCTAGTCCTGATTCTGTCCGGATCTTCGACTGCATTGAGTTCAACCCGCGCTTCTCCTGCTCGGACGTGGCGTCGGAGATTGCATTCATGGCAATGGACCTCGACTATTGGGGCCGCAAGGACCTCGCGGACTTCTTTGTTGAGCGCTATGTAGTCCATACGGGTGATGCCGGCCTGCTCCGTCTGCTCAACTTCTACAAGTGCTACCGGGCATACGTCCGCGGTAAGGTGACGAGCTTTGTCCTGAACGACCCAGGCGTCGGCCCGGCTGACAAGGCCAAGGCCGCGAAGACCGCAGCCGAGTACTTCAAGCTCTCCCACCGTTACGCGACCGGCATGTCGGTCGAGCCGAAGCTCGTGGTGATGATGGGGCTGCCGGCAGTCGGCAAGACTTTCGTAGCGCGAAGGCTGGCCGAACGCACCGGTGCCTTTCACTTCCTTTCCGATTCCATCCGCAAGCAGTTGCTGGGAGTCCCGGTCAGCCAGCATAGGTTCGAGTCCTTCGGCAAGGGAATCTACCAGAACAGCATCGGCAGTAGGACCTACCGCGAGATGATGCGGCGGGCCGGCATGTTCCTTTCGGCAGGGCAGAGCGTCATTCTGGATGCGACCTTCTTGACCGATGAGTCGCGTGAACAGGCACGAAAGACGGCGGCCCGGGTCAAGGTGCCGGTCACCTTTGTTTTCGCCGACTGCCCGGAGCGGGTAGTGCTGTCGCGGCTGCGGCGCCGGTCCGGCGAGTACTCAGTGTCGGACGCCAAGCTGCACGTATACCTGGAAATGAAGAGCCGGTTCAAGCCGCCAAGGCCCAACCGCGGGATTGTCCGCGTCGACACCAGTGAGCCCTTGGGGCGGTCCTTGGCCAAGATTGAGCGCGCACTACTTCGCATCTGACGCCCACATAGGCGGCGGCAATCCCGACGCCGAACAGCGGCTGTTTTGGTTCCTCGAGTCGATCCGCGGCAAAGCAGACTCACTTTACATCCTTGGCGACCTCTTCGAGTTCTGGTTTGAGTATGGCCGGTCGATTCCCAAACCGGGTTTTCGAGCGCTGGCTGAGCTGTCCGAGCTGAACCGAACCGGCACCCGTATCGGCTACCTGAAGGGCAATCATGACTTCTGGTTCAAGGATTTCTGGCAGCGCGAGCTCGGGGCCGAGGCGGCGGACGAGCTCGACGTCGTGCTGGACGGCAAGCGGGTCTTCCTAACCCACGGCGACACCCTGGACCGGTCGTTCGTGCCGCGTCTCTTCCGGGTGCTGATGCGCAGCCGGCTCAACGGATGGCTCTACTCGCAGCTTCATCCGGACATCGGCATCGGACTCGCTCTGGCCGTTGCCAGGGCGAACCGGGTCAAGAACTCCAAGCCGAGTCTCGTCGAAGACATGGCCAGATTCGCCGAGGGCAGGCTTTCCTCCGGCTTCGACATCGTCGTCATGGGGCATTCACACGTGCCCGAAGTCAGGCGGCTTGCGGGCGGAGTCTATTTGAACGTGGGTGACTGGATGACTCACTTCACCTACGGCGTCATCCGCGACGGAGTCGCGTCACTGCAGAGATTCGAGGAAAGCTAGCAGGATGTCGTCGTCGATGCCGGCGACACCAACGTCATTCGGTCGAACCACTGCGCTAGGAGCCTGGCACGGCATCCGGGCCTTCCTCAAGCTGATGCTCATTGTGGCGCCGGTCTACACCCTTGTCACGGTCCTCAAGTACACGCCGGCAATCAGGGTCTTTGCCGAGTTCATGGCGCCGCTGATGAAGCACTTCGGACTGCCCGGCGAAGCCGCTCTCGCCCTGATCATCGGCAACGTTGTCAATCTGTATGCCGGGCTTGGGGCGGTGACGGCGCTCATGATAACGACAGACCAGCTGACCGTGCTCAGCTTGATGCTGTTGCTCTCGCATTCGCAGATACTGGAAACCGCAGTTTTCTTCCAGATCCGGGCGAAGTGGTGGCTGCTGTGGCTCATCCGGCTGATGATGTCGGCGATCGCAGGGGCGGGACTGAGCCGGCTGATCGTGAAGACCGGTCCGGCGGGCACTGCCGATGTGGCCCGCCTGGCCGAGATGGCCCAGAAGGGCTATGTCGGCATCGCACCGGCGCTTGCCGACTGGGCGCGCGGCCTGGCCGACACCGGCATCAAGATGCTCCTGGTTCTGGTCGGGATCTTCATTCTGCTGGAATGGGGAAAGCGCTACGGAATTCTCAAGAAGACGCTCCGGGTAGTCGGCAGCGTTACCCGCTTCATCGGCCTGAAGCCGGAGTCAGGCATGCCGTGGCTGGCCGGTAACGTGTTCGGAATCGTGTTCGGGGCCGGAGTCGTCATCGAGACAGCGCGAGAGGGGCGGTTGGATTCCAAGCAGGTAACGCTGGTTGCCACCTTCCTGGCCTTGTGCCACGGACTGTTCGAGGACACGGCGATATTCCTGGTGATGGGCGCGAACATGTTCTGGATCCTGGTGCCGAGAATCGTGCTGGCCATCGTGGTCACATGGGTGCTGAGCAAAGTGCTGAAGGACGGCGGCACGACCAAGCTGCCCGAGCCGAAGGCTGAAGGACAGACATGAACCGAAGGTTGCCGTGTTGATGAGCGGACAAGGGGAGCCGTTTGACAAAGTGCCTCACTGCGACCTAGAATTGACGCGCAGGCGGTATGCCTGCAGAAGGAGCTGACGTGAGAATCGACTTGACTGCGAGGAAGAACTGGACCGGCCGAGTGCTGGTCGGGTTCATGTTCGAAGGCGATAAGACACCGCTGGCGATTCCGGGAGAAGAGGGAGAGGGTTTCGCCGCAGTGGCGGCCGGGGAGAAGTTCACCGGCCAGTTGAAGAAGACTAGCCTGCTGCGTGCCGAGGCCGGCGCCGCGAAGCTGATTCTCGCCGGCTTGGGGAAACGGAAGGAGTTCGAGCTTGACCGGGTTCGTTCGGCTACCGCCAAGGCGCTGAAGCGGGCCGAGGATATCGGCGCCGAGTCGGTGGGCCTGCTCGTTCACGATGCCAAGGAAGTCAGGGGCGAGTTGGCTGACTTTGTTGCGTCCGCAGTCGAAGGCGCCATCCTGTCAAGCTACCGTTTCGACAAGTATCGGACGCCGAAGCCGGATGAGGCCAAGCCGGTCGGCGAACTAGTGCTCGTGTTCGCGAACACCAAGAACCTGTCGGCCGCGATGCGCAAGGCCGTCACCGAGGCGACGGTGCGCTCCGAGGCGGTCTGCTTTGCTCGGGACCTTGCGAACGAGCCGCCCAGCCCGAAGCCGCCGGAGAAGATGGCCGAGATCGCCGCGAGTTTGGCAAAGAAGGGCCGCATCACGGTGCAGGTGATGCACAAGGCCGAGCTGGAGAAACAGGGAATGGGCGGCATCCTGCGCGTAGGCGCCGGTTCCCACCAGCCGCCGTGCCTGGTCCATCTCACCTACGCGCCAGCGGGTAGGTCGAAGCAGACCATCGTGGTCATAGGCAAGGGCATCACGTTTGACTCCGGCGGCATCTCCATCAAACCCTCGGCGGGCATGGAAGCCATGAAGGACGACATGGCCGGGGCCGGGTCAGTGTTCGGGGTTTTCAAGTGGCTCGGTTCGGTCGATGTGCCGGTCACAGTCCACGGGCTGGCCCCGTTCGCAGAGAACATGCCCGGCGGCGGAGCACAGAAGCCCGGCGACGTCATTAGGCACTTCAACGACAAGACCGCTGAGGTGATAAGCACCGATGCGGAGGGGAGGCACCTGCTGGCGGACTGCCTTGCCTACGGCTCGACCCTGAAGCCGGACTTGATGATTGACATCGCTACACTTACCGGAGCTTGCGTGGTTGCGCTGGGAGATGAGTACTCGGCGCTGCTTGGTACCGACCAGCGGACGATTGACCGGTTGGTCGCTATCGGTAAGCAGCAGGGCGAGTTTTTCTGGCAGCTGCCGTTGCCTTCCAGATACATGTCGCACTTGAGGAGCAAGGTCGCGGACTTGAAACACACGGGTAAGCCCGGGGTTGCCGGTACGATCACGGCCGGCCTATTTCTCAAGGAGTTCGTTGGCGAGGGTGTGCCGTGGGTCCACATCGACATTGCCGGGCCGTCGTTCACCAGGGAAGACTGGGACTACGCGCCGGCCGGGGCCACCGGCGTGCCGGTTCGGACTATCGTGGCGTTGCTCAAGGGGCTTTAGCAGGCACTGGGGAACCGCCTTTGACCTCTCCAACCGAGCATTCGGTTCGGTTCGAACGCGTCACAGTGACCTACCAGCAGTCGGTAGGAATAGAAGATGTTAGTTCGAGCTCAATCATGGCCAGTTCCTCGGCATAATCGGTCCGAACGGCTCGGGCAAGACCACGCTGCTGCGTGCGGTGCTTGGTCTGGTCAGGCCGACGTCAGGCAGCGTGACCATACTGGGCGCTGCAGGACGCGGGCTTGCGGGCGTCCGGACGATGATTGGCTACGTGCCGCAGCGTCGCACTCTCGACCCGCAATTCCCGATCTCCGTGCGCGACGCGGTGGTGATGGGGCTGTATCCGACGCTGGGTACCTTCGGGCGGCTGACGGCTGACGACAGCGGGCGGGTCGAAAAGACACTGGCGGCGGTCGGCTTGATTGATTCCGCGGACCACGTTGCGGGCCACCTGTCCGGCGGGCAGCAACAACGGCTGCTCATCGCCCGCGCATTGGTGCAGGAGCCGCGAATCATGCTCCTGGACGAGCCGACATCGGCGGTTGATGTAGCCACGCGGTCGGCGATTGTCGACCTGGTGCTTCGGCTCCATACCGAGCGCGGGCTGACTACGCTCTACGTAACCCATGATGTCGATGAAGTCATGCCCTGCGTTGACAAGGTGCTGTACATCAACCGCACGGTTCGGGCTTTCGGGAGCCGCGAGCAGGTTCTGAACCGCGAGACTCTGGAGTCGCTGTACGGCAGCCGCGTTGTCTTCGCCGAGGACGGCGGGCGTCGCTACGTCATCGTCGGGGACAGCCATGTTTGACTTCCTGCACTACGGGTTCATGCAGCGGGCCCTTTTGAGTTCCCTGATAGTCGGCACTACGTGTTCTTTCATCGGGGTCTTTGTGGTTCTTCGCGGGATGGCCTTCGCCGGCTCGGGTCTCGCACACGCCGCTTTCGGCGGGGTAGCGCTGGGGTTTCTTCTGGCCATCAACCCGCTGTTCGCGGCCGTGTTGTTCTGTCTCGGCACGGCCGGGTTGATTCAGGTTGCGGGCCGCAGGGCGCAGCTCCGGATGGACGCGGCCATCGGTATCTTCTTCGCTTTTGCCATGGCGCTAGGGGTGCTGTTCATGGGCCTAATGAAGCGCTACGATGCGCGGGTGTACGGTTACCTATTCGGCAATGTCCTCGGTGTGACCGCCGGCAACCTGGTGTTGATGGCGGTACTGGGGCTGGTAGTCATCGGGGCCATCGGGTTCTTGTACCGGCAGCTCAAGTTCCTCACTTTTGACGAGGAGATGGCTGAAGCAAGCGGCCTCCCCACCGGGTTTCTGGCCGCGCTGCTGCTCGCCCTGCTGGCGCTGACGGTTGTTGTGTCACTCAAGACAGTCGGCATGATCCTGGTCGAAGCATTGCTCGTAACGCCGGCCGCCACCGCCTACCAGTTGACTTACCGCTACGGGATGATGTTCGTTCTCTCGTGGATCGCGAGCGTAGCCTCCTGTGTCGCCGGGATCGTCATCTCGTACGCGCTCGGGATTCCGTCGGGCGCCGCTATCGTTATCGTCGCGACCTTGCTCTTCGCTCTTGCAGCGCTCTTTTCGCCGAAGAGGCGCAAGTGCCGTGTCTGCGGTCTCGAATCCACGTCTTGACACCGGTCTGACCCGACCTACAATTCGTGCATGGGCAGCATGAGGCGAGAGGCTGCCGCGTGGCTTGTTGTCATAGTGTCAATAGCCGAGGTCGCTATCGGCGCGACCTGGATAGAGACATCACGGCAGGACTTTGGCGACGGCCGGTTCGAGAGCAACCTGTTCGCTTCATTCCGCTACGCGGGTACCGTCGAATTCGTCCCTCGATTCGACCTGGACAACGACGGCTGGATGGACTTGGTGTGCTCGGAGGGCTACGGCGACAACGTGCATGTCTACTTCGGCGACTCGTCGGGTTTCTCACCGGGCCGTTCACGGTCCTTTCCGGTCTCCGGTGGCGGCGGATGCGATATCGCCGACGTGAACTACGACGGCAATGCCGAACTGGTGCACGCGGGCTGGCGCGCCCAGTCCTACGGTACCGTCTACAAGGGAACAGCTTCGGGTCCTGACCCGACGGATACCACGAGACTGCCGGTGAGCAGCTCAGAGGCCGTGGCCACGGCCGACCTTGACGGCGACGGCTATCTCGATCTTGCCTTTGCCTCAGAGGATCACATCAGCCAGATCTACTGGGGCAGCGCCACCGGCTACGCGCCTATGAACGTCATGCCCTTGGACATCACAACCGACAACGGCCACAACTGGGTGACGGCCGACATGGACAAGGACGGGTACCTCGACCTGCTAACCTGCTGCTGTAACTCGTACACACTCCAGCCGATCTTCTACTTCGGACCCAACCGGACCTATCGTATCGAGTGGCTCGATTTCTCTGCCGGTGACGGTTTCAACGCTCAGGGAGTCACGGTGGCCGACCTGGACCAGAATGGCTGGTTGGACATCGTGTACACGGGGCACAACAACGTGACACAGGCATGGGTCTACTGGGGAGCAGATTCTGGATTCAGTATACAACGGCGCACGATTCTCAATACGAATCGTTGCTTTGGCGGCAGCGCTGCCTATGACTTCAGCGGCGACGGTCTGCTGGACCTGCTCTTCTTCCGCGGTTCCTACTACTCGCCATCGCAGTTCAAGCCTATCATCTGTTACAACACCGGGTCCTTCCCGTATTTCAGCGACGCGCAGTCGTCCACGATTGGCAATCTAGCCATGAACTCGACCGGGGGTCGCGTTGCGGACTTCAACAACGACGGCAGTGTCGACATCTACTTCGACGACTTTCGCCCGAGCGACTCCGCCAAGGTATTCTGGGGGCCGGACTGGAACACGGTCACGCAACTTCCGTGCAATTCGGGTCACCACGGAATGGCTCGTCCTATCGGCAACGTCTACGACCGTTCCTACCGTGAGGACTACGTATCCTCTGTTTTTGATGCCTCCAGTACTACCAACTGGCATGCAGTATGGTGGGATGACTCGGTCTCGGGAGGTTCATCTGTCGAGCTGGCAGTGCGGACCGGTGATACCGGATTGCCTGATTCGAGCTGGAGCGGCTGGTGTGCGGTTGCAGACGGTGATACCGTGCCGGATTCACTGAGTTCGCGGTACATCCAGTACCGGGCAGCCCTGAAGTACCAGAATCCGGCTTCGCTCCCGATGCTGTTCGAAGTGCGTATTGACTATGGCCCGGGTCTGACATATGACGTAGGTCCGACAGCTATTCTGGTGCCATCCGGTACGGTAGACTCGGGCACGCAGGTAGCGCCGGAGGTCGTCGTGCGCAATTTCGGGACGAGTAGCGCCGTGTTTCCCACGACTCTTAACATTGGCAGCGGCTACAGCCGGACTTTGGTCGACACACTTGCCCCCGGTGAGAGGGATACGGTCCGTTTCCCCTCCTGGACCGCCGGAACGGTCGGGCTGCAGTCGATCGTCTGCTTCACGGGCCTGGTCGGGGACGAGAATCCGGCGAACGATACCATCCGGGACTCGGTGCGCGTGCGGCGGGTGCTGAATCTGGATGTTGCCCCGCTTCAGATACTCTCGCCCAGTGGCACGCCGGATTCAGGTACGGCCTGCGTGCCGAGTGCGGTCGTCCGCAACCTTGGTCGTACCGCTGCCGCGTTCCCGGTGACCATGATCATAGGTGCCGGCTACACCCAGACGGTCCAGGAGACTCTGATGCCCGGGTTGTCTGACACGCTCGTGTTTCCGTCCTGGACCGCGGATCCGGTCGGGTCGCATGCGGTCACCTGTTACACGGCGTTGGTCGGGGACGAGGATCCGGCCAACGATACCATCAGAGGCTCTGTGACGGTCCTTGGCTCGCCTGTGCATGACGTCGGTGCGGTGGCTATCGTGTCTCCAACCGGTACGCTGCAGGCGGGAGATACGGTGATACCCAGGGCGCGAATCAGGAACTTCGGCAACCGGGCAGAACGTTTCTTCTATGTGCGGTTCCAGACAGGCACGGGCTATGACCGGACCGTCAACGTAACGCAGAGCGTGCGATCCGACTCGACGGTGGAATTGACCTTTCCGGCGTGGGTGGCGGCAGCGGGCGACTGGGCGGTCAGTTGCTCGACGATGCTGGCCAGTGATGGGAACCGGGCCAACGATAAGGTGACATCCTCGGTGCGGGTGATTGAACAACAACTGCATATTGAGCCTGACCAGTCGGACCGGTTGGAGGCGGGTGAGGGCAAGCTCTATCAGTTCTATGCTCTGCTCGAAGGCGAGACCGGGGGAGTTGTCGAGGTAGCCAGACCGTCGGCGCCGACCGGCTGGACTGTCCGGCTCTGTGACTCGGCCGGCGCGAGCGAGTTAGGTGACACTGACGCGGACGGCACTCCCGATCTTGGCTTCGTGCCGCCGGGTATGCGCCGGGCTTTCTCTCTCGATGTGACGGCGCCCTCCAGGCTGGGTGGTGATACCTCGTCGCTTGCTCAAAAGACGTTCATCATCGCCGGGCACCTGGGCAGCAACTCGCTGGTCGCCGATACCGCGCTACTGGACCTGACTCTGGTGCCGGGTTTCTCGGTCCACAACTTCCCCAATCCGTTCAGCGACCATACCACGTTTGTGATCGGCCTGCCTGCTGACGGCGAAGTGAGTTTGACAGTCTACACTCGGGCGGGTGAGAGGGTGTGCCGGGTTCTGGAACGGTTCGCCATGTCGACCGGAGTCCACTTTGAACCCTGGGCCGCAGTGAACGACCGGGGCCGTGGAGTTGCGCCCGGCACGTATGAGTACGTTCTCGACTTCGTGCATCAAGGCAGGACCGACCGAATCCGCAAACGGCTGGTCATAACAAGGGAGTAGCAGATGAGCTATCTCGCCTCTTCGGCACTGCTGGCCGTCCTGTTCGGTGCGGCTGGAAGCGGCACTGCAGTCATGCCTGTGCTCAGGATTGAGCAGGGACCGCGTCTGGCGGCGATGGGTGGGGCCGGAATCGCTTTGGTTGGAGACGCAAGCGCCATCTATTGGAACCCGGCCGGTCTGGCTCGGGTGTCGGGCACGAGTTTCGCGCTTTCGCATCAGCAGTGGTTTGCCGGCATCAAGGATGAGGTCCTCCACGCCGCACTGCCTTCCGGCCTGGGCGCGATCGGCCTGGGGTTGACATACAGCGGTGAGCCGGGAATAGAGTTCTGGGACCACAATAACTTCCCCGGTGACACATTCTCTACCTGGAATGGTGTGCTGACCGCGGGTTATGGCTTTGCGGTCGCAAAGGACTGGCATGTCGGCGCAGCGGTGAAGAGCTTCTACCAAAGTCTCTACACGTCGGGTGGCTATGGTGGGGCATGCGACATAGGGTTTGCCTGCCGGCCGCTTCCGTTCCTCAGCCTGGGTGCTGTCGCACGCAACCTGGGCGTCGCGATGTACGGTCCGGGTCTTGAGCAGATGCCCATTGAGGCTGGAGTTGGCGGAGGCTTCGCCCTTGGCCCGGCAAATGTAGTGCTGGATTTCGTCCTGCCGATTGACAACGGTGTGTCGCTGCGTGCCGGCGTTGAGTACAAGCCCATACCTGAGCTGGCGCTCCGGCTGGGCTACAGGACCGGGCCGCAGGACCTGGGTACGCTGGGAGCGTTAAGTGGATTGACTGCCGGGCTAGGCGTGGGTGTGGGTCCGTTCAGCCTGGACTACGCGATAGATCCCTATGGCAAGCTTGGCCTTTCGCACCGGATCGGCCTGGCAACAGCGCTATCCGCCAGAGGTGCAGGGAGCCTGAGGCTAAAGGTCGTCGATGGCACGAGCATGGACCCGCTGTCGGCCGCTGTGACAACGACCGGAACCAAGTCCTACCAGGGCCGGACCGGGATATCGGGTGAGGTCATGCTGACGCGGCTCCCGGCGGGTGAGCTTGTCATCTACACCAGCCGTCAAGGCTACCTGCCTCGAGTGGACTCGATGTACATTGCGGGTGACCGGGAGCAGAGCGCTACCATCGCGCTCAGTCCACTGACCTATGGCGCCATCACCGGCGTCATCGCCGACGCGGAGACACGCAAGCCGATCGGCGGCAGGGTCGCCTACAGCGGGGCAGTTCAGGGCAGCACCGGGGCGGACTCGATGCTGGGCAACTACACGTTGCGCAGCCTGCCTGCCGGCCAGTACCGCCTGACCGCGTCCGGGCCGACCGACGACTATGTCGCGCAGACGTGCTCGATGAGGGTAGAGCCGGGCCGGATTACGACCAAGGACTTCTATCTGGTCAGGCGCCGGCAGACGATTGTGCTGCACGGGGTGAACTTCGAGACCGGCAAGGCGGCCCTCCTGCCCGAGTTCGACTCGATTCTCGCCCGGGCCGGCGAGATTCTCAGCATGAACCCCGGCATCATGGTGGAGCTGGCCGGGCACACCGACCCGCGAGAAATCGCGACCACCGAGTACCCATCGAACTGGGAGCTGTCGCAGGCGCGGGCCGAGGCGGTGAGACAATACCTGGTCATCAAATGGGGGATTGCGCCAGAGCGACTCACCTCCCACGGCTACGCTGACACACAGCCGATCGCTCCGAACAACACGGAAGAGGGCATGGCCCGTAACCGAAGAACCGAGTTCCGCATTGCCGGGCAGCAGTGACTCCTGGCCGGACTGCGGCGGCGGGTAGACCGCTCACGGATTGCGAAACGCCTGACAGATCGGTTGCGGAAAGCCGGGCGGGAGCCTTGGCAGGAGTCATGGTTGGAGTCGCGGCTTCACTAGTAGCGGGAGCCGCAGCGGAGGTCGTTGCTTGGGCCGTAGCTCGTGTCGTAGCCGGCATCGTAACCTGAGCCGCAACTGAAGCTGTTGCTTGAGTCGCGGCAGGAGTCGCTGCGTGAGCGGCAGCAGGTGTCACTGGAGGCGTCATTGCGGGCGTCGCAGCAGGAGTCATAGCGGATGACGCAGCCGGAGTCATAGCAGGCGTCGTAGCGCAGGTCGCAACAGAAGCCGCTCCGGGTGAAGCAGCCGGAGCCGCAGCAGGAACTGCGGCCTGAGCTGCAACGGGTGAAGCTGCGGGACCCGTGCAGGGGTGGTTTGGGGCATCACGGCATAAGTCATTTTGGCACGGCCTGTTGTGGCACTTCCCGGCTCTACGGCAAATCTACGATATTGTAGAATTGGCCTCGGACAAAGTCTTCGCCGGAGATGTTCGACTTCTCTGCTGAGTTGGGCGCGAGTCTGGATCTTTCAACACGTAGCAAGCAGTCTGTAGCGAACGGCAAGTCAGCGTCGCCGCTGGCATTCAAGCCGGGCCGCCATGTGCCCGGTCTCTTCAGATCTCTGTTGCGCACTCTTGCGATGTTCATACGTTGTGGCCTTGGGGTTCTCGCTGGAAGTGCAGATGAATATGTTCTCGACTTCGTGCGTCAAGGCAAGACTGACCGAATCCGCAGGCGGTTGGTCGTGACTCTGGAGCAGCACATGGGATACCTGGCCTGCCCACGGAGTCGGCCGGGCCGGCGAGATTCTCAAGACCAACCTCGGGATCATCGTCGAACTGGCCGGGCATAACGACACGCGCGAGATTGCCGCCGTGCAGTTTGCGTCGAACTGGGAGCTATCACAGGCTCGGGCAGAGACAGTAAGGCAGTACCTGCAAGTCAAGTGGGGGATTGCGGCGGAGCGATTGATCGCCCACGGCTACGCTGATACGCAGCCGCTTGCGCCAAACAACACAGAAGAGGGTGTGGCAAGGAATCGGCGTACCGAGTTCCGGATTGCCGGGCAGCAGCAGCTAACGGTCGGGCTTCGATGTTGGTGGCTGTTCACTGCGCTTCGGCAATTCGCAGACCAGCAACGGGGTTCCGTTGACGTCGTATCGCCGGAAGACCAGCGCCCGTTCTATCAGTTCCGGGTAGAGTCGGCTGAACAGCTTGATGTCGAACCCGTTGGCTACGGTAACTAGATGCGTGGCGCCGAATCTCCCTACCGGGTCGTCGGCATTCGCCCAGTCAGTTACAGCCACGGCGCGGCGTTTGGATCCGATGAGCAGTGCCGGTGCCCAGTTGCCGGCCAGTACTGCGTCCTTGGGAAGGGACCTGTCCAGGTCAGCCCCGGATTCCACCATGACATGCGTGCGGGCTCTGAACCAGCGGGAGAACTGCACGAGGTCGAACCGCACCACCAGGGTGAGCAGTATGATGGCAATGGTCAGGCGTATGGCCAGGTGCCGCACGATCACTCCGTGGCGCACGATCCGGGCGACAGCATAGCAGACGATGCTGGCAGCAGCAGACAAGACCAATGTCAGGAAGAGCAGACCGGGATCGGTCCGGGGCTGCAGTTTGCCCCAGAAACCGTGCGTGTAGAGTGCGAGTTGCGTGACCAGTACCCAGAGCCAGATGGCGTACAAGCCGGTCTTGACGATGGTAGGCCGCAGTTTGGGCAGCAGGACTCCGGCTTCGATGATTCGAGCCAGGGCAACGGCAAGACCGGCGACGCACGTCGGCAACAGAACGAGTTCGTAGCGGTCCGGTCGGTAGTTCATGTACCCGAGCATGAGCAGGGCCAGAATCAACCAGAGATTGAGGAAGCGCAGGGCAGGACGGCGGCCCGCCGACAACACCGGTAGCGTGATGAACCCGATGGCTGCAACCCACGGGAGACGCGGTACGAGTCCGGTCCAGTAGCCAACTGTGAACGTGTTGAGTAGGTACGCCACAATCCCACGGGGATGTCCGGCGGGCGACTCCAGCGAGTGGCGGAGCACGTACTGGACGTAGTCGGCTCGGTGGGGCAGAAACACGATGGCGAGCCAGATGGCGATTGCGCCAGCGACTCCAGCCAGTCCCCAGCCGATTCCATGGAGCATGCTTCGCACTGCAGCCCGGTCCTTGCGGACGGCGAGGATTTCCCAGATCAAAGCGACGACCAGCGCAGGCGCTATGAACGCGGCTGATGCCTTCACCAGCAGTATGGCGGAGGCCGCGAGCAGCCCGGCGACCCCCATCAGCAGCGGGCGCCTGAGCCCGCGCACGTAGCAGAGGCCAGTGAGTAGCAGGAAGAGAATCTGCACCGGCTCGACCAGTCCCAGCCGGCCGTACATGGTCAGAGGAAAGCAGGTGGCGAACACCAGCCCGGCCAGCAGGCCGGCAACAGGCCCGGCGTCGTCCTTCACGAGCAGGTACATGACGAATACCGAGCCGACGCTGGCGAGGAGCGAGAGCAACTTTACCTGGACGAACCCCATGCCGAGCAGTTTGAAGACCAGCACCATCAGGTAGTTGACGAGCGGATAGACGACCAAAGGGAAAAGGTCATCCACCCGCCAACTTCCATACAGGACCATATTGCGGGCGGAATACGAATCGAGTCCCTCATCAGTATACGGTCCGAAGCTCCAGACCAAGCCCTCACGCTGGTCCAGATGAGGGTCAGCCTTCAGGTCCGAGGCACGCAGCGCCAGCGCTCCCATCATCACGAGCAGAATAAGGGGCAGCCAGTACTTGGCAGCAAACCGGCCAAGAGGCTGGAGTTCGGGCGAATCGCTTGTTGATGACGGCGTGTCTGCGGCGGGTCTTCTTTCCGACCTGTTGCGAGCACCGCGGGCCATGTGTATCGTCCTCACAACGCGCCGATCAGCGGGTCCAGCGTGTGAGTTCTTCCTGTGCCTTGCGCAATGATTGGCCCTGCTCGCCCAATAGTTTCTCCAGGTACTCCCTGCGGCGGAGCAGTTCCTGTTGTGCGCGCACGCGGCTGGTGATGTCGCAGGCAACGTCGAGGATGCCTACGACTGTGCCGGTCGGACCGGAGAGCGGCTGTTTGCTGATGTGGTACCAGGCCGCATTGGCGCTGGTCCCATCGGGAAGGGCGACCTCCAGTTCCGCCGGTTGTCCTCGTTCCATCACCTGCCGATCGTGGGAGGCCATGAGCGCCGAGACCTTGGCGTTGTATATCTCCAGGTCGGTCTTTCCCAGGACCGAGTCCCCAGCATTCGGTCCCATCATCTTCATCGCGCCCGCATTGGCCAGGGTGTAGCGCAGGTTGTGATCCTTGATGGTGACACCGAAACCGGGGGCCTCGAGCAGCGCCTTGAGCTTGGCGTCCGCCTCGCGCCAGGCCAGTTCGGCCCGCTTCCTGAGTGACACGTTGCGGATCAGCGCCATCATGCCGGTACCGCTGGGGTACACGGAAACCGCGAACCACCCGGCGTACTTCTCACGACCATCTTGATAGAAACCTTCGTAGTACTGGGGCGTGCGGTCGAGCAGGGTCTTGCGGTAGACCGGGCCGAAGCCGCTCTTCTCCAGGTCGGGATAGACCTCCCAGAGCCGCTTTCCTACTGCTTCTGCAGCGGCTACCCGGGTCTCGTTTTCGGCACCCGGGCTCCAGCTCTTTATGACCCACTCCTTGTCGACCGTGAACACACCGTCACCCGTGCTGGCTATCATGGCGGCGACGTTTCTCTCCCGCTCATGCAGTTCGTCCTCCAGCCTGCGGGCCTCGCTGATGTCGACCAGCAGCAGGTCGAATACCCGTTTCCCGGCGTACGTGCTGACCGAGCCGTGGGCCGCAAGCCAGTGCGTGACGTTCGTCGTCATGTTTACGACGCGGAACTGGTAGGCGTCCGGGTACGACCCTGTCTTGCGCGCCGTCGCCTCTGTCGACTTGACCAGTTCGATGTCATCGGGGTGAATGCGGCTGAAGAAGGCGAGGTTGTCCACAACTATCGTGTCGCGCTTGATGCCCCAATACGTCTCGACCTCAGGGCCTACGGCCAGTATGTGGCCGTCTTCAGAGAAGCGCGCGATGACATATCCGTGTGTCGATTCGACGAGTGATCGGTAGCGCTCTTCATTCTCGCGCAGGGCGGCTTCCAGTTTCCGGCGTTGGAACTCAATGTCGCGGGCGTCGGTGCCCGGCGGCGGCTCGGCTTCGAATACCGCCGGGGCGGAGGCGAAGCGTCCGGCGTTTTCCTTGGCCTCCTGTTCGAGTTTCTTGAGCTCGGTCAGGTCTTCGTGCATCACGGCGATGCGCGTTACCTGCCCTTCGTTGTCCAGTATCGGGAAAACCGTGGCGCGGAAGCAGACCTTGCGGCCGGGTATGCCCGGCAGGCCGATCTCAGTTTGGTCGTACCATGTCGGCGGCGTTTCGACGCGGGTGCCGGCAAGAACCCGCCTTAGTTGCGGTTCCAGCAATCCGGCGCGTTTCAGTCCGCGTTCATCAAAGAGCGGGATTCCTGGCGGGGGGATCATCCCGAGCAGCCGCTCGGCCGCCTTGTTGCTGCGAAGCGGCTTGCCGTCAAGGGAGAAAATCTCGATGCTGATAGGACTGGAGTCGGCGAAGCTGTCAAATGCTGCTCCGGCGCGCCGCTCGGCCCGTCGGCGCTCGGCTTCTTCGAAGGCCGACTGCTCCTCGGCCTCACGACGCGGATCCCTTCCGCGCGCGAGCATCGCTGCGAACCCCAGAGGTATCAGAGTCAGTCTCCCGAACGCGCGCTCTCGCCCGTGTGTCGCGACTCCAAGCGCGACCATTGCAGCCAGATACAAGATGAAGAGCAGCTTGTCGTGAGGAGAGGCGCGATCAGTCATGCTAAAGTCAGGGTCAGGATATTGGATAAGCGACAAGAGTCAAGGTCGGTCTTGGTTCCGAGAAGCGAGATGGGACTCGCCACTGAGGGGAAAGGGAGCGCAGGGTCGCGTGTAATCGGCATCCCGTGCCACATCGTCAAGCGCCACCCGGGGCGGGCTCTGCCTGGGTTCGGGTCGGGACGCAATCGGTGTCTATCTCGTCGTCTTCGGCTGGACCTGTCTTGGTTGGGTATCCGATGATGCGGCAGGCGCCCTGTGCTGAGTAACGGATCCGGGGTCGGGGACGAAGAGAACAGGAAGCCGGCGGTCAGAATCGAACTGACGACCTGCGGTTTACGAAACCGCTGCTCTACCGACTGAGCCACGCCGGCGCCGTGCGATTGTAGCAGGCACGAGGCGAGAGTCAAGCCGGGGCTGCCGTCGCTGCGACTCCGAGCGGACTTGCGCGGGCGCTCTTCGGCCACTAGAATCAGGATCATGCAGATGCCCGAGCGGACGCTGGCCGACCGTCTCGGACGGCAGATGCGTGGTTCGCGCTCCCGCGGTTACTGGCTGAGCGTGTTGGTGCTGACCGCGGTCGGCGCCGCGGTCATGATGTTCTGGCCGTCACAACCTGAGCGACCGCTACTCAGTCGCCCGTCACTGCCACGCCCGGAATTCCGGGTGGTCGGTGTGACTGATGTCTCGAGCAGTCGCGTCGAGCGACTCAACCTGGCGGTTCTGGTGCTGCCCGGAATGCCGACCGAGACGCTGCAGGCAGTATTGGACTGGGCGCTGTACTCAACTCTTGAAGAATACAACGGGCACCGAAAGCGCCGGGTGCGGGTCATTTGGGCATATGCAGTCGAGGATTCAACTAGGCCGCTCTGGCAGTGGCGCGGGTTGGGCATATGGGCCGACCCGCAGCTACCCGAGCTGCTTAAACCCGCGCGCTCCGGCGGCGACGCGGTGCGGGTCGGGCCGGTGGAGTATGACTTCACCAATCCTGTTTCTCTCAACCAACAGATAGGGAGGTAGGTTTGAAATGCGCTATTCAGACAGTGGTCATCGTCGTCCTCGGCTTGGCGGCCATCGGCTACGGCTACGGCGGGCTTGACTTCACCGCAGGGTTCCCTGATTTCAGTGGGTTGAAGCACCACCTTGATTCCCTCAACAAGATTCCACTTGTTGATTCATCGGGAGTTGGCGGCAGCAGCGAGTTCACGTACAGCGCACCCTTGTGGTGGTACGGGGGGCACGGGGGCGGACAAGTCGGAGTAGTAACACTGGGCGGGTCCGGGGCATTCACCGTGCGCTCCAACCACGCAGACTCCCTGGGATGTGAACTTGCGGGGATCCGGGCCGAGTTCGAGGCCGGATACCCGTATGCGCCGGTTGAGTGGTTCTGGCTCAGACCATGCCTGGGCCTGGCTGGAACAGGTCTTGTGGTCTACGCGCACTCAGTTGAGTATGGCTACGGCCTTGGCAACTTCAGAGAGTGGTACAAGCGGTGGTACGCGGCTTGGACCTTCAGCGCCGCCCCCGGACTTGAAGTGATGGGAGCCCTGCCGACCGGGCAGGGTTCCTACGTCGGCCTGTTCGCCAAGGCGAGCTACCTGATGCCGATGGCCGGGCCAGGGTGGTTCGGCGACGATGCCCCGCCGCGTTTCAGCCCGAACGGGTTCGCGTTGCAGATCGGGGTGCGTCTCGGAAAGACTTTCTTCAAGGCTGAAGAGGAAGAAGAGGAGGAAGACTGGTCCGAGCAATAGCGACCAGCCGCCGGCTCTCTGTCCGTACAAAGCAAGTTCCGTCAGTGCGTTAGCTCAGTCCAGTGGCCGATGCCGATCGCCTTCAGGCGGAGCTGCATCGTCAAGAAGGCAGAGGCAACCCCGAGTCTGGGGGAGCGTCTAAACCTCCGAGACCGGTGAACGATACTATTCAGACAACCAATACGGAACGCCAGAGCGGCGCGGAGATGTGTTTTGAGCGGATCTACGAAACGTACCGCGGTCGGGTGTATAGTACCGCCTACCGGATGCTATCCAACCGCCCAGACGCCGAGGATGTCACTCAAGACGTATTCGTTAAGGTCTTCAAGAAGCTGAAGTCCTTCCGGGGCGATTCGGCGGTATCGACATGGATCTACCGGATTGCCGTAAACGCATGCCTGGATTTTCGCCGTCGGCGCCGACTCCGCCAGGCGGTGTCGCTGGATGATGGCATGGAGGTCGGCTCCACGCCGCTCTCCGTGACCCGGTTGATTGAGAGCTGCCTGCCGCGGATGGCCGAAGGCTATCGGCAGGTGTTCGTCCTCCACGACATCCAGGGATTGAAGCACGAGGAGATTGGCAAGATACTCGGGATAACCGACGGCGCCAGCAAGTCGCAGCTTCACCGGGCGCGTGCGTTCCTGCGGCGCGAGCTGTCCCCATATCTGGAAGACCGGCACTGGGTGAGGGGAGAGTAGTGGGGCAGGGCCGAAGGCAGAAGTCAGAATGCAGAAGGCATAAGTGTCGGATGGGATTCTACCACCAAGACACCAAGACACGAATAGGCCAGTGCCGGGCAGTGGCGAAGGCAGAAGTGGGAAAGGCGAGTTTTGGAACAACACTGTAGTGAAGAGATTCTGAGCGGCTATCTGGACGGCGACCTCGAATCTGAAGTGTCGGGCCGGACGGCTGAGCACCTCGCGGAATGCGAGGTCTGCCGGAAATCGCTCGCGCAGGTTCGCGCCATCCGTGACGCCGCGCCGGGGATGGAGCAACTGATGCCGCCGGACAGGGTGTGGGGCGCGATACAGGCCCGCACTCACGGCGCCCGGACGCGGCGGAGCAGGTTGACCCGGCTGTTCTGGGTCGGGGTGCCGGCGTTGGCCGCGATGCTGCTGGTCGTGGTCGTTATCGGCGGCAGAATGGGAGTCGGGAGTGGGGAGTCGGGAGTAGGGGCGGCGGGCATGGCCACCGCCGTGTCCGACCTGAGCAAGGACAGGGCGGCAGAGCAGACTGCGCAGGAGTACGGAGAGTACGTCCGGGGGATCGAGCACGCGATTGACGAGTGCCGTGACGCGCTCGATGAGAACCCGGGCAACGCGCGGGTCCTCGCTGCCTATGCAGGTGCCAGTTCCGACCGCCGGCGCGCGATGGATAGGCTCGCGTCAGAGGGGCAGTAGTGGAGTCCAGAGTCGAGAGTCCAGAGTCCAGAATCCAGAGTTCAGAGAGCAGGATCATCCGAAGGATCGCGCTTGGCCTGGCCGTCCTGGTCGGAGTTCTCGCGGCCGGGCCGATGGTGGTAATGCGCAGGATTGAGAAGCGGGTTCCGCTTGCCGGCCACACCAAGGCGGCCGTTGTCCACCGGTATGGTGACGTCACGGTTATCGGGACCGGCGGCGCGCACGCAGTGGTCGACGCGCTGGTGCGCGTGACTGCCCGCGACCGAAGGCTGGCCGAGGAGTTTGCGGGCAAGGTGGAGATTCAAGCGGCCGGGCAGGGTGACTCGTTTGTGATTGCCACTGTCTATCCGTCAGACGTTCCCTTCGATCCGCAACTCGGCTATGAAGTGAACATGAGTATCAGGATGCCGGCAGGGGTCGCTGCACTGGTGCGCAACTCGTTTGGTGACGTGAGAGTCGTGGGGATGGATGGGGACTGCCGGGTCGTGAACCGCTTCGGCGAAGTCGAGATGGACCGGTGCGACCGGAGCGTGGTGGAGAACTCCTACGGCCGAGTACGCCTGGCCCAAACCCGGGGCCTGACCGTGGTGCGCAATTCCTTCGGTGACGTGGACCTGAGGCTTGCCGGCGGCCCGGTACAGGTGACGAATCGCTATGGGACGGTTCACACCGAGCAGTCCACCAACGATGTGACAATCGACAACCAGTTCGGTAACGTCTTTGCCCGTTCCGACCGCGGCGCGCTCTCGATAGCCAACCGCTACGGTGACATCAATGCCTGGGTGGACGACGCCGAACTCGCCGCGCTCAGCATCATGTCGCGGCTTGGCCGGGTCAACCTGAGTCTGGGCGAGCAGGTTCCGTTCCGCATCGACGCGACGGCCCGGCAGGGGCGGATTGTCTCAGGCCTGCCGTTTGAGGTCCGCAGCGTGGGTACGGCTCAAGAAGTGTCGGCCCGGCAGGGCGCAGGCGGGCCGCAGATCGATATCCAGGGTGTCTGGAGTGACTTGGTAATCCACGGGGACGTGTCCGACCCTGCGCCGGACGCGCCGACCGTTGAAAGGTAGGTGCGGCAGTGAAGATTGTGCGTCTTCTGGCGGTGTTTGTACCCGTTCTGGCGTACGCAGCCGGTGACTCAACTGAAGCCAAACGGGGCTGGCTTGGAGTCTACACCGACGAGCTGAGCAAGCCGATGCTGGTGGCGTTGGACATCGACCACGGCGTGCTCGTGACCGACGTTGCCGAGGGGTCTCCGGCCGCGAAGGCCGGGATAGAAACCGGTGATGTCATCACCCTGCTCGACGGGCAGTCCACGACCGACGGCTCGGCTCTGCGTTGGGCAGTGCGCGACCGCCCGGACAAGAATGTGGTAATCAAGGTTCATCGTCGCGGCAAAGAGAAGAAGCTGGACGTGACACTTGGGACCCGGGAGGGAGCCGAGAAGGCATTCGACTTCGAGTGGCAGGCGATTCCCCAGGAAGCGTTTCGGGAGGCCAAGCGGGTCCTGCGCGAGGCCGGGCCGGAGCTCAAACGCGAACTCGAACGCTCCGACCTGTCTCTTGACTCCCTGCGCAAGCAGATGGATGAGTTGAGGAAAGAACTGAACGAGCTGCGCAGGAAACTGACAGAGAAGCAGAAGGGCGAATAGAAGTCCGCCTCCTTGTGTCAGGAACGGGGCCATCGGGCCCCGTTCCATTTGTGCACCGCCCCAGAGCCGGTAGCTAGTCCACGAGAGCAAGCACCTACATGCAGTGGCTCTCTCGGCTGCCGGCACGAGGCGAACATGCCGCGACCCTCGCCCTTCCCTCCCCCTCAAGGGGGAGGGAACGAAAAGGAGGGGGCGGAGCATGTCGCGAGTCAGTTCTATTCCGTGCGTGGTGACTATCTACTGCCGAATCTGTGCGGTGAAGTCGGATTGACTATCAAGCCGTGGGGCGTAGGATTGCAGGGATGTCGATGCCCGAACGACTGAGCATCTGCATAGTTACCGACGCGTACCTCCCGTCGATTGGCGGGGTGGAGAACCACGTGCTGTACCTTTCCGCTGAGCTCAAACGGCTGGGGCACGACGTCGTCGTGGTGACTCACAAACTCCCGCCGGTTCAAGACCATGCTGCCCGCCAGGTGGAGTCGCCGGTGCCGGTTCAGCGTTTGGCGGGCGGGCTGCTCGTGTACCGCGAGCACGACATCGCCATCGACCCACGCATGGTTTCATCGTTCAAGCGGCTGTTGGACGGCCTGGAACCGGGTCCGAAGGCTCGGGATACGATCCGCAATGTCGGACGTTGCGGTCATGTCCCTGCGCCGCGGTTCGACATCGTGCACGGTCAGAGCGAGGGTTCGTACCTCGTCTACGAGGCATTGGCTGCAGCGCGACGGCGCGGAATTGCCACGGTACTGACGAGGCATTCGATGGTCCGGAACAAGCCCGCGATATTCCGCCCTTTCCTGATGTCCCTGACGAAGTTGCTGGCAAGGCGGGCAGACGGTCTGATAGCCGTCAGCCAATCCTGTGCCGAAGAGTCAGCAGGGTTCCCGGGCGCCATCCGGGTCATACCCAACGGCGTGGACACCACCGAATTCCGGCCGGCGCCGTCGGAACGGCAGCGGCTGCGCTCAGAGTTGGGATTTGGCGACAGCGATATCGTACTCGGTTTCGTCGGCAGACTGCACACGACGAAGGGCATTCCACTGCTACTGGAGGTGTTCGAGCAACTGCGTCGGGAGGATTCGAGGCTGAAGCTGCTGCTGGCCGGGCCCGGGCCTCTGCGCGGCGCGGTCGAAGAACGGGCGCGCACCTCATCCGGAGCGATCACCTTGCTTGAGCCGCAGCCGTTCGACAAGGTTGCTCCCCTGCTCAATGCGCTCGACGTCTACGCATTCCCATCGAAAGGCGAGGGGTTCGGCATATCGCTGCTGGAGGCGATGGCCTGCGGGCTTCCGTCGGTCGCATTCGGGCGCTGGGGTGTCAAGGAGTTGGTCGATGACGGAGAGACCGGCCTGCTTGTGGGCAGCCCGGCCGAGTTCTCGGAGAAGCTCGGGCTGTTGACATCAGACAGAACGCTACGAAAGCAACTGGGACAGGCCGCGCTTGTGAGCGTTCACGAGAAGTTCTCGTGGCCGCGCATCGCGGCCGAGACGGTCGATCTCTATCAGGCGCTCATCGAGCGGAGGGCAGTCAGGAGTTAGGGGTCAGGAGTCGGGGCGATCGAACAGCTCGTTGGCGGCCAGGCAAGCGCCAAGGGCGCTCCCGAAAGCTTCGCGCTGGCTCCTGTGGCAGCGCAGGGCGGACTTCTTGATGCGTTGCTGGGCGCTGTTGAGGCTGAAGGTGAACCAGTGGTGTCCCGTGCCGACCAGGTCAGCAGGCGGTGAAAGATGACCGTTCCTGCCGGTGCCAGTAGGGGGAAACGGCAGTCGGCGGGTAGGGTAGGAATACACTTCCGGACCGATGCCGCCCTCGGTTCTCCGCCCGGCTTCTAAGGCCATAGCCACAAGCGCCGCTGTGGAGCGATGGTCGGCATGCGCTTCGCGGGCGTGCGGCGCGAATACCCGTGTCGGCTTCACGTTTCCGAGGATAGATTCGATGTCGCTCAGCAGTTGTCTGCCTGTGTATGCGTGACCGGTTCCGCCGTATTGGCCAGCGTCCAATCGGGTGTAGGCTGACCGATAGGGGGTGGTCCAATTCTGCCTGCGCAGACGGGCGAGCCCGTGGTCAGGATAGCCAAGGAAGCTAAGCTGACCCGGGTCGAGACCGAGCACACGCGCACCTTCTTTGGCTTCCTCAATGCGGGTACGGCCAAGCTGCAGGTAGTCGTCGGGGCCGGGGAGCATGTGGCCGGTGACGCGCCACGCGGCCGGCCAGGACCCTTCGCCTGAAGTCACGTAGACGACCCAGACGGCACTGCCAAGCGCGAGTGCCTGCTGAATCATCCCGCCGCAGGCGAGCACCTCGTCATCCGGATGCGGAGCGACGACGATGATGCGTTCGTTCGGATTGAGGCGGAGGGCGGAGACCGATGGCGCTTCGGCGCTCAACGACTCAAGCGGGGCGACCAGGCCGGGGAATAGGCGCCACCGACGTTCGTGACCTTGTGCTGGTTCGCGCCGGTCCAGTCCATCGTGTAGATCTCGAACGGGCCGGTGCGGTTCGAGGCGAAGGCGATGTGCAGGCCGTCCGGCGACCAGCAGGGGTCCTCGTTGTTCATCCCCGAGGTCAGGCGCATGTAGGTGTCGCCGGCAAGGTCGGTTACGCAGATCTGATTGGTGCCGCCAGGCTGGCGCTGGACAAAGGCGATGAGGTCGCCGCGCGGCGACCATGCCGGCGATGTGTTGTAGCTACCCTCGAATGTCAGGCGCCGCACGTCGGTTCCGTCGGCATTCATCACGTAGATCTGCGGCGTGCCGGTGCGGTCGGAAACAAAGGCGATCTGGCGGCCGTTGGGTGACCAGCAGGGCGATATGTCGATGCCTTTGCTGTTGGTCAGCCGATTCAGGCCCTTGCCGTTCGGCTCCATCACGTAGATCTCTGAGTTACCCTCGAATCCAAGGGACGCGGCGATTCTGCGGCCGTCAGGCGAGAACGCAGGTGTGGTGTTAAGTCCCGTGCGCGCGCTGACCAGCACGGACTTGCCCGAGCCGAGAGCGTAGGTGTAGATGTTGAGCGTGCTGGTGCCGTAGGTGCAGTAGGCAAGAGCTGCTCCGGATGGAGCCCAGTCGGGGAAGAGCTTGAGCCCGCCCGAGCGTGTCAGCTGCTCAGGCCCCGCGCCGTCGTAGTCGGCAATGCAGAGGTCCTTGGTTTCACGGTTGATGGCGCGGGAGAAGGCGATGCGGGTGCGGTTCACTCCGTCGTCCGGAGTGAGCAGCTTGATGACCTCGTCGGCCATCTGGTGTGCGAGCCAGCGCCACTGCTCAGAGAGGGCGTATGCTTTCGTGGCTATCAACCGGTTCACGTCGAGGTCATACAGGCGGAGCTGCACCTGCGGACCCGACCGTTTCGTGACCAGTTCACCGCAGACGAGAATCTGGGCGCCGGTCGTGCCCCAGCCCTTGTAGTCCAGCTTCTTCTCGTCGGTCGAGAAGTTGAAGGCCTTGCCGGAGTCGGGTTCCTCGAATGTGAAGTGGAGTGAGAACCTGAGGTCGGCGACGAGCACCGAGCGGATGTCTCTGATTCGGGCAGAGGTCTGCGCGTCGGTGCCCGGCGGAGACTTGAAGTCGGCAATGACAAGGGAGAGCTTCTTTCTGCCGCTGCTCGAGGTCAGCTTCAACCAGAGTTCTTCGGCCGGCACTTCGACCGCGGGCGCCGGGGTCAGCGGCGGCTGGTCCTGGGCGAGGACGAAGTTGGCAGTTAGGAGTAAGCAGTTAGCAGTGAGGAGTCCTACTGCTAACTTACTAACTGCTAACCTGCTAACTCCCATTCAGCGTATGATCGGCAGCCAGTCGTGGAGCAGGAAGTAGAACCGGCCGATGAGCAGCGAGATACGCGCCATCACGGTATAGCCGAAAGACGCGCCGAACGCCACCATGATGAAGATGATGCCGACGCGGGACACCACGCCCAGCCCGCCCTTGTGCTCCTTCGAGAAGTAGAAGTAGAAGAGTGTCGCAATGACGCCGACGTAGACTACGAAGTTGTTGACGGTGATCAGCGGGCGGAGAGTAGCGGATATCTGCGGCAGCAGGTAGCCCTGGACTGAGGCCACCAACCCGAGGCCGGAGCCGATCCCGACCGTGAACGACATCGGCCAGCGGGAGATCCAGGCGATCTTCGGAATCGAGCGGCAGAGCATCATGATGCCGAGAATCGTCGGCACGATGAGAATCCAGGCCTCCAGGTAGTTCTTCTGGGCCAGGTTGTTGCGGAAGGCGTCCACCAGCATCGGGTAGACGTCGAACGACCAGGCGTAGATGACCGCAAACCCGGCCGAGATGCCCACGTAAAGGTGCTCGGCGACCTTGTAGAAGGGGTTATCCTTGTAGAGGAAGGAGAGAATGGCCAGGGTCAGGCTGGCGGCGACCCAGGTGCCGATGATGTTCAAGAGCATCTTAGAGTGGTCCAGTGGTCCAGTGGTCCAGTGTAGGAATGCCGGACGTCCGTCACTTGACCACTAGACCTCTTGATCACTACCATCACTTGTCTTTCTTCTTCCGCGAGAGCAGGAAGCCGACATTGCCCATGATGAGAAGCAGGATTATCAGGCCGTGGCCCCAGGACTGGGCCGGCATGCCGAGCGTGGCCGAACCCGGCTTCTCGATCAGGGTTTCATACTCGGCCGCGCCCTGCAACCCGCCGATTATGCCCTCTATCTGACCCGCGTTCAGGTACTGGTACAGGTTGGGTGCGTTGACGCCCGTACAGCCGACGATGATGTCCTGGTTGTACCGGCCACCCACGAACTGAATCCAGATGTCGGCGACGGCGCCGTGGGCGAGCGAGACCAGGAGGCCGATGTCCTTGTAGTTGTGCACTCTGCGCATGAATTCGAACGAGTCGAGTGGCACGCCGCGGTAGTCGGTGCGGAAGTAATCGCGTATCTCCCGGCCGATACCGACCATCATCGCGCTGCCGCCGGGCCGGTACCCGATGTTCACGTAGTCCCTTCCGTAGACCTTGTCCATTTCGGGTGCGACCTGGTTCAGCGCGATCTCGGCCAGCGGCAGGCCGAGCGCGAGCTGGCCGGTGACGATGACCCTCAGGTCTTTCTTGAACGCGTGGCGCAGGATGCCGATGAGCATCGGCTGGACCTCGGGCGCGGAGGAGGGATCGAAGTCAATGGAAATCATGACGACCGAGCCGGGTGCGAGCCTGTCTACTGCCTCGAATGCGGAGCGCACCGGCTCGGAGACGCGGATACTGGTCTTAGGCTTGATTACGAGCGGCAAGGCGACCGCCAGGGCCAGCAGCAGGTACAGGATGCGGCTGTCGACAGAGGAGAGGCGTTGCCAGAATCTCATAGTAGAGTGGTCGAGTGTTCCAGTGGTCCAGTGTTCAAGTGTCGGACGTCCCGCACTGGAGCACTAGACCACTTGACCACTACCATGCACTTCTCTTCACGACATGTAGGTGCGTTCGATCCCGAGGATGATGCGGAGCGACATGGCGATGCCGCCGAGGGCCAGGCCGATGCCGATGCCGCGCATGGCCGAGGCGGTGGCGATTGACATCAGCCAGTCCTTGACGGCCGCGAATGCTTCGAGCCTGCCGAACTTCACCAGGTCAACAGCGGGCACTATCGCGTGGACCAGGGCACCGATGCTACGCCAGATCGAGCCGCCCAAAGGCACGTTACCGATCATAACCAGGACTGCCGCCACGAGCAGCAACGTGGCCGCGAAGTTGCGGATGCGGAACGCGCGGTACGCGGCGGAGACGATGAAGAATGCGAGGCTCGCGAACATCGTGGACTGGAGCGGTATGATCATGTAGGTGTACAGCCACATGAACGGCGCTCGCAGAGCGAACGGGCTCTGGAACTTGAACCAGGAGTAGAACCCGAGCGCCATTGTGCCGAACAGGGCGAGTACCAGCACGAGACTGTAGCCCCATCCCTGACCGCGGCGGAAGACCCGGGTCAGGTGGTGCCGGGTAAGCGAGTCGATCCCGAGCAGGAATGTGAACCCGGATACGATCGTGTACCAGTTCAGGAAGCGCGATTCGAGGTCGCCGAACGGCCTGTGCGGGATGAAGAACGCCACGATGAGCATCAGCGCGGTCGAGAAGACGAGAACCAGCGGGACCGTGCGTTTCACAGTAAGGGGTTCTGGCTGGAGGGGTTGGTTGTGGTTCGGCACCTGAACCCCTGAACCCGCGAACCCTTGAACCCTGTCTTCACTCTAGTACGCCGGCGTCGCCCAGCGGACCACGGTTTCGAATACCTGGTTCAGGACCGGCGCCTGTTTCGACAGCACCGCCGCGACCGTGCCCAGCACGACGGTGGCGGTGACGAGCACGATGAGCCAGAAACGGATGAAGTCCTCGCCCTTGAGCGTACCGAGCATTATCGGCTCGGGCCGCAGATAGCACGACGCCGCGTAGATCTCCTCGCCGATCATCGTGTAGTCGCAAGCGGCAACAAAGAAAGGAAGCTGGGTTGTCTCCGTGGTGCCGGCAAGCTGGATGGCTCCGACCGAGTGGCCGGTCTCGGCCATGATGAGCGATTCGGCGTAGAAGTAGCCGAACCAGAAGATGGCGCCCGGCTTCTCGCGCAGGATGATGCCGTCCACGCCCGCCGCGTAACCGAACTGGTCCGAAGTCAGGAACGTCACGTTGTCCGGGTTGTAGAAATCGGGCCGGCCCATTTCGGTGTAGGCTTCCTTCACCGTTTCCTGCGCCGCGGTCATCACGATCGGGTCGGAGTTGGGCACGATGAGCCGAGTCGAGTACTCGGCCGACTTCTTGGCGATCTTCCGCAAGAGCGGCAGGGCGGCGATGACCACCATGTCGGTGATGTAGCCAAGGCCGAAGCTGAAGAGGATCGGCTTGCCCATCTCGGTCGCGCGGCCCAGCGCGTCGTCAATCGCATCGAGCCCGGCGATCTTGCGGATGTACATCTTCGCGCCCTTGCGCGCCCGCTGCAGATAGTAGAAGAACAACCCGCAGATCACGACGGTGACCACGAGGATGTTCACGCGCGCGGTATTGAACCACTGGGCCTTGCTTGTGACCGGGCCAACCGCCGCGCTGCGGGCCGAATCCGCCCCGCTCTTCACCTGGACCGCGTACCAGTACTTGGTGCCGTCGATCACGTCATTGTCGGTGTACTCGCTGGTGGCCGCGGGCTCGGTTCCAACTTCGGCGAATCCGGTGTCCGGTGCGCACGAGCGGAGAATCGTGTAGCCTGTTACTGGAACCGATTCACCCTCAGGAGCGGTCCAGGTCAGGATGATGGACTGCCCTTGGTCGTTCGGCGCGTCAACCGCCTTCAACGATGCCGGCGGCATCAGTCCGACAATGGCGGCGAGGAGGAGACCTGGAAGAGTCAACACAGGACGGCCTCTAGCTTAGCGGCGGAGGTCTGAGAGTCAATCCTGCCTCGCAGGGATGTGGCGGGCCCGGAACCGGCACCGAAGTCTCGAAGGTATTTGCGAGACCGAACACTGAAGCTCGAAACCCGGATAGCGAGCCAATCCCGGACGACGGGAGATTCGGAAACGGGAAACGTGGGCGGAAACCTGCCTCTGTCCTTCGGGCTGCGACCGTCACTGGATCTTCGGTTTCGAGCTTGAGCCAGTCTACCATGTTTGACTATTCCTCATCCGCCTCTATGATAGCCCGATGCTAGCGGTTCTCGCCGCGTTGGCCGTTGCCCTTGTTCCGGGCGAACGGCTCGACTACGGGCTGCGCTACGGCCCGGTTTCCATCGGCCGGCTCCGGCTCGAGACGCTGCAACCAGAGACGCTCGGGACCGAGGAGTGCTGGCATTTCCGGGCAGACCTGGAACTGACCCGGTCGTTTTCGTGGGTCTTCTGGGCCAACTACCGACTGGAAACCTGGTGCCGGACTTCGGACATGGTGACGCTCCGGTCATACAAGCGGACTCGCGAGCCTCGTTACCGGGCCGAGTGGACTGCGGACTACGACCTGGTCCAGTCGGTGGCCAACTACTCGGATGGCAGGACCACCTCCGTTGAGTCTGGCGCCCGCGACCTGCTGTCGACCTGGTACTACTTCCGCACCCTGTCGCTCGCGGCCGGGGATACGGTCAGAACCGCGCTGCACGTTGACCGGCGTAACTACCAACTGGTCGCGGTTGCCCGGGCCGCGAAGGCGGTCAGCACTCCGGCGGGTGCTTTCGACTGCATCGCGGTTGTGCCCAATGCCGGAGGTCCGCTGGGCACAGTCTATCTGACCGATGACTCGGAACGGATACCGGTCTCGATCCGGACCCGGGTCGGGGGTCTGGTTGTGAGCGCTTTCCTGCGCTCGGTCTCTTTTGAGGAGGAATAGTGAACCTGTACGTGGTCGTCCTGTGCGGCGGCAGGGGAGAACGGTTCTGGCCCAAGAGCCGACGCGCCCTGCCCAAGCAGTTCATAACCTTGTTCGGCCGTCGGTCGCTGACGCAAGAGACAAGCAGGCGGGTCCTGCCCATTTGCCCGGCGGAGCGGCAGCTCTTCGTTGCTCCGGCCGAGTTCGAACCGGTCTTGCGCAGCCAGCTGGGTGCCTCGGCGCGGCTCGTGTTCGAGCCGATGGGCCGCAACACGGCCCCCGCTATCGGACTCGCTGCCCAGTATCTGAGGCACGAGGACCCCGATGCCTCCATGCTGGTTCTGCCTGCCGACCACCTGATTGAGGACCGCGCCGCTTTCCTCCGGGCCGTTCAGATGGGGATGGAACTTGTCCGGAAAGGGTCGCTGGTGACCTTCGGCATACGGCCGGAGCGGCCTGACACCGGATATGGCTATGTCCAGCTCGGCAGTCGAATTCTCGGCAAAGGGCGGTTGACCGCGCACAGGGTCATGGGGTTCAGAGAGAAGCCCGGTCCAGCCATGGCGCGGTCATACCTCGCGACCGGGAAGTATGTCTGGAACAGCGGCATGTTCATATGGCGGGTGGACGCCATACTTGCCGCGTTCAGGGAGTTCATGCCCGGGTTCTATGCCGAACTCGAGAGGTTCCGCGGGGCGATAGGGACGCCCCGAGAGAGGAAGGCTCTCGCCCGCCTCTACCGCGGGGTGCCGTCCATCTCGATCGACTACGCGGTGATGGAGAAGGCGGGAAACGTGGCTTGCGTCCGCGGCTCTTTCGACTGGGACGATGTCGGCTCCTGGCTCGCGCTTGGCCGTCATAACAAGCCCGACAGAGCGGGGAACGTGGCCAACGGTCTGCTCGTGGCCAGAGGTTCGTCGGGCTGTGTCGTGGATTCGGACCACGGCATCGTCGCCGCGCTGGGTGTCAAGGACCTGGTTATCGTCCGCGCCGGCGACGCGGTTGTCGTCGCGCAGAAGAAGAGCCTTGGGGATATCAAGCAACTGCTGGCCGACATCGCCGCGCTGCCAAAGGGCAAGCGGTTCCTGTGAAACTGCTACTGGCAACTCGGAATCGGAGCAAGGTGATCGAGATGCGGCAGGCGCTTGAGGGCACGGTCTGGCAGGTGACAACGCTCTCAGATATCGTCAATGCGCCCGACGTCGAAGAGGATGGGGCCACGCTCCGTGAGAATGCCGTCAAGAAGGCTCGTAGCGCGGCCGAGTACTGCCATCTCTGGACCCTGGCTGAAGACTCAGGTCTTGAGATAGACGTGCTCGGGGGAGAGCCGGGAGTGATGTCTGCCCGTTATGCCGGCGCAGGGGCTACCGATGCCGAGCTGATGCGAAAGGTGCTTGGCAAGCTCGTATCGGTCCGGGACGAGCAGCGCACGGCTCGGTTCCGCTGCCTGATGTGCGTTGTCGACCCCGCCGGCAGCGAGAGTTGTTTCGAGGGACGCTGCGAAGGTCGGATCGCACATCGTCCAGCCGGGTCTTCTGGGTTCGGCTACGATCCGATATTCATACCTGAAGGGCACGACAAGACCTTTGCCGAACTCGGACTGGGTGTGAAGAACAGGATCAGCCACCGCGCCCGGGCCATGGCGCAGGTGATTGAGTTTCTCCGGTCAGCGCAGGCGGCAGAGTGAATCGGCTCCACTCCTAAGAGCGCGCCTGGAGGGATTCGAACCCCCGACCATCGGATTAGAAATCCGATGCTCTGTCCAACTGAGCTACAGGCGCATCATGAGGTCAATGGCCGAGATCAGAGGCCATGATACAGAAACCAGGATTTAGAAATCCCGGCCTCTGATTCAGGCCTGTACCCTCGAACCCAAGAACCCCGAAACCCTGTTGTAAGTCGGGGAGACTGGATTTGAACCAGCGGCCCCCACGGCCCAAGCGTGGTGCGCTAACCGGACTGCGCTACTCCCCGAATAGTAAGTCTGGCCTTGTTTGACGGTGTGACCACACTTGCGTTAATATAGGCGGGATCAGGGATGAAGTCAATTCGGCGGCCGGGGAAGGGCATTTGGCTGCTGGACCCGGTATCGGACGCCGGCAGGAGACCGGGGCGCCAATTCTGCGGCTGGCCCGGGGTTCAAGGACAGGACTCCGGGTCTTGTGGGCTAGAGGACCTTGCCTGGCGTCCAGGTCTGGCCCGCGTCGGTCGTGTAGAGTAGCGTCAGCTCGTCTCCAGCGATGATACCTGCCCGACCCTCGGCGAAGAAGCGGATGCTGAACAAGTCAGCGGTCGTGCCCGTGTTCAGTCGTCCCCAAGTCTCGCCACCGTCGCGGGTATGGAGTAGAGTGCCCTGTGCTCCCGCGACAAACCCCTCCATTGTGTCTCGCCGCAAGTCTAGCGAGTAAAGCGCGGGCGGAGTGAAACCGAGCTGCAGCGGCCGCCAGACCTCGCCACCGTTGGGCGTGAACAGAATCCCGGCATTGGCCGTAGTGGCAAATCCGACCGAGTCACCATTCGGAAAGAAGACCGCGGTTATGTGAGTCGAGGGCATCGCACCCTGGAGGTTGCCGGTCTGTGAGAACCAGATGCGGCCGCCGGTGGTGGTCTTGAGGATGGTTCCGTTCGGCCCGACCGCGTACCCGGTTGTCTCGTCAGACGGGAAGTCCATGTCCATGATCTTCTGGTCCGTCGCCGTTACGAGCCTGGTCCAGGTCTTGCCGGCATCGGCAGTGCGGAGCACGGTTCCGGCGTCGCCGGCAACGAACCCGACCTGCGGGCCAAGACGGAACTTGATGACTCGCAGGTCCACGTCGATGCCCACGTCGAGCGCTCTCCAGGTTCTGCCGCCGTCCTCTGTAAGCAGTACCGTACCCCGGTCGCCGCAGGCGTAGCCGACAGTGCCCTGGCCCGGGAAGCAGACGGTGTAGAGGTTGGGGTGCTGCGGGAGCGTAAGCCTGCGCCATGTCGCCCCGCCGTCAGAGGAGCCGAGCGCGAGACCTCTGTCTCCCACAGCGTAGGCGAGGAGCGTGTCCTCCAGGGAAAAGACGGAGTTGATGCGGTTGGCCATGTGTTCTCTTGCCTTCATGTTCGCAGAATTGCGGGGAATGTCAAGGCAGGCGGAGACGGGGATGTCGCCGCCGGTCGCGACAAGCCCGAGGGCCGAAACGTGAATGACGGTTCAATGTTAGAAGCACGAAAGACAGAAACAGGGGCCGCATCTGTCCGGCAATCCGCGTCCATCTGTGGTTGCTGAGCTTCGTGGAAGTAATGGATCTCTGTGCCACCCTCACCCTTCCCTCCCCCTCAAGGGGGAGGGAATAGAAGGGAGGGGGGAGAGTGCTGCATTACTTGTGCGGAGGTCAGTGACTCCCCTCGGGCAGGGTTGACTTCGTTGGGTTTTCGGCTAGAACTTCAGGCACGTGATAGGCGCACTCTTCTGGAGTCTCCGGCCGAAGCAGTGGCCGAAGAACCTGCTGGTGCTCGCCGGACTGGTCTTCTCCCTCAACCTCTTCAACCTGACCGACTTGCTCCGATCCCTGGCAGGGCTCGTCGCGTTCTGCCTTCTCTCCGGATCGGTCTACATTGTCAACGACCTGATGGACGTGGAGAAGGACCGGCTCCACCCGTTGAAGCGCCTCCGACCGATTGCATCGGGGCGGCTGCAGCCCGGCGCGGCCAGGGTCGCGGCCGCAGTCGCGGCCATCCTGGCACTGGCTGGGGGCTTCGTGCTCGATTGGCGGTTCGGGGTGGTGGGTCTTGCCTACTTTGTGCTGGAAGTCGCGTACTCATTCCGGCTGAAACATGTGGTCGTGCTGGATGTGATGACGGTCGCAGCCGGGTTTGCCCTGCGGGCGGTCGCGGGCACGGTTCTGGTGCACGTCACCATTTCATCGTGGCTCTTCGTCTGTACGATCCTGTTCGCCCTCTTCGTCTCACTGGCCAAGCGCCGGCACGAACTCGTCACCCTGCAGGACGGTGGAGCCGGACACCGGGCAGTGTTGGAGAACTACTCGGAACCGCTGCTCGACCAGATGATGGCGGTGGCGACTTCGGCGACCGTGATTGCCTACTGTCTATACACGATTGCTCCGGAGACAGTCGCCAAGTTCGGCACCCACAGTCTGATGTTGACTGTCCCGTTCGTGCTCTACGCGGTGTACCGCTATCTGTACCTGGTCTATCGGAAGGAGATGGGCGGCGCGCCGGAGCAGGCGCTTTGGGGTGATCTGCCGCTCATGGTCGACGTGCTGCTCTGGATGGCCAGCGTAGTCGCAATCATCTACTTGAGAATCTAGGCGGGGAGAAGCGCGCACTCGGCGAGCTTCGCCTTGCCGCACGCGGCCTTGTCGCCGAACGGCCCCTGGCGGATGGCGCAGAGCTCGGCCTGTGACTCGGCGATGACCTGCTCGGTTTCCGGGCTTGAGCCGATGACCTGCGCGGCGGCGTGGGCGCCGGCCACCCGGCCTTCGAGCATGGCGGTCGAGGCCTCCTCGATGCCGGATACGTCGCCGGCAAGGTAGATGTGGCAAAGGCTGGTTTGCATCGCCTGGTTGTGCCAGGCGACGTGTCCGCCGAGCTCAGGAACGTAGACCATCCGGCAGCCTGACTGCCAGAGCAGCTCCGATAGAGGGGTCAGGCCGACAGCGAGGCAGATGGTATCGACCTGCAGTTTGCGGGCGGTGCCGGCAAGTGGTTTGAAGTCCTCGCCTACCCGGCAGATAACCGCGCCTTCTACCTCCTCCTTGCCGACGGCGGAGAGGACGGTGTGCGACGTGAGGATGGGCACACCGAGACGGGCGAGCTTGGCGGCGTGGACGTGGTACCCTCCGATCCGGGGCAGGGCTTCGACCACGGCCGCGACCTCGATGCTGGCCTGGATGAGCTGGTAGGAGACAATCAGGCCTATGTTGCCGGACCCGACCATCAGGACCCGGGTACCGGGCTTGACACCGTGGACATTCATCAAGGTCTGGACCGCGCCAGCGCCGTAGACGCCGGGCAGGTCGTTGTTCTCAAACAGGAGGTTGTTCTCGGCCGCGCCGGTCGCCACTATGAGGCACTTGAAACCCAGCTTGGTGAATCGCTCGCGGCTGGCGAGCGCGAGCATCCCCTGCGAGATCGAAGGTGGAGGCTCAGCGGCAAAGAGGTCGCCTTGCGCCGGTCTTGGAGTAGGCTTGGCTGGTTTCCGGGTGACGGAGGGGTAGAGGCCGACGACCGATGTGCCGGGGAGGATTTCGGCGGAGAGGGTGCGGAGTTCCTGTTCGAAGATGGCCGCGATGTCCATGCCGCGCGTGCCGCAGTAGTGACGCTTGGACCCGAAGAACTTGTGGGTCTGTTTCACAAGCTGGCCGCCGAGGCTGTCATTGTCGTCAATCAACACGACCTTGGCACCAAGCCGGGACGCGGCGATGGCGGCGCAGAGCCCGGCCGGGCCGCCGCCGACGATGGCAACATCAGTCTGTTTCATGACAGTTCAGAGTTCAGAATCCAGAAACCAGAGTTCATGGCTGCCTGCAACTCTGGATTCTGGTCTCTGGATTCTGCATTGTCCTGCTCCTAGGGGAGCTTTCCCCGGCCGCGCTGGCGCTCAACGTTCGCGCCCTCGTGCAGAGGTTCCATGCAGACCATGGTATTGGGCTGACCATCCACAATCATCAGGCAGGAAGCGCACTTGCCCACCGCGCAGAAGAAGCCGCGGGCACGTTCGGTCTTCTCCGCGTGCCGGAAGAGCCGGATGCCGTTTGCCGCAAGTGCGGCCGCGACCGTCTCGCCCCGGCGTCCCTGTAGCGGCCGACCCTCGAAGAAGAACTTCACAGGCCCTTTGTCCTCGAAGGTCAGTATCGGGTGTCGGCTGATCCGACTGCCGCGCGATTCGGCATTCGTCATTCGCATTCCGGACTTCTGCCTAGAGGTTCTTGCGCGCATACTCAACCGCGTTTCGAAAGATGGCTATGCCGTGCGGTTCGTCAACTCGTTCTCGATGCCAGCGAGGGTGCTGCTCGCGGCGCACGAATCTCTCCGGATGCGGCATCAGCCCGAAGACGCGGCCGGTCCGGTCGCAAATGCCGGCGACGTTATCCTCGGAGCCGTTGGGGTTGTCCGGGAATCCGGGTGGGTCGCCGTTCAGCGTGGTGTAGCGAAGGCAGACCTGGCGGTTGTCAATGAGGCGGCGGAGGATCGCTGCCGACTTCGCGAGGAACTTGCCCTCGGCGTGCGCCACGGGCAGGTACATGGGCGATTCGATGCTGCGGGTGAAGATGCCGGGCGAGTCCTCGACGCTGAGATACACCCAGCGGTCTTCGTACCGGCCGCAATCGTTGGTGTCGAGGGTCACGGTCTGCGGCTCGAACGGCCGCTCAAAAGCAGGTAGGAGACCGCATTTGACCAGGACCTGGAATCCGTTGCAGATGCCGAGCACGAGCTTGCCGTCGGCTATGAACTCCTCGATCTGGTCGCGCAGGAAGTGCTTTAGCTCGTTGGCAAAGATCCGGCCGGAGGCGATGTAGTCGCCGTATGAGAAACCGCCCGGTATCAGCAGGATATGAAAGTCCTTGATCTTCCGCTCACCCGAGCGGAACCGGTTGACGTGGACGACCTCCGGGACCGCGCCGACCAGTTCAAAGGCGTAGGCCGATTCCTGGTCGCAGTTGGTGCCGGCGGCAAAAAGTACACAGGCTTTGACCACGGATGGTCAGGATAGCCGCCGCTGTCCCTCTGTCAAGCGGCGGGAGTTGAGCTATTCAGCGTCGGGGTCTGGGCCAGTTGAAGCCCCGGCCCTTCGTCCTATTGACTTTGACCCTTGGCAACCTACAATTCGGTGATGAAAGTCGGTGTTCCCCGGGCCCTGCTGTACCATCGCTACGGCCAGTTCTGGGAGCAGTACCTCACCGGCCTTGGGGCCGAGGTCGTGGTCAGCCGTCGGACGGACAAGGTTCTGCTGCAGACCGGACTGGGGTACGTTTCCAGCGAGGTCTGCCTGCCGATCAAGATCATGGCCGGCCACATTGAGGAACTGGCCGGGCAGGTTGACGCGCTGTTCCTGCCTCGTCTGCTCTGGCTCGAGGACAAGCTCTACGCCTGCCCGAAGATGATCGGCATCGTGGATATCGCGCGTATGATGCTTGGTGACCGCGTGCGGATTGTCGCGCCGAAGATCCAGGGCAGTCTCTGGCTGCCGCACTTTGGTGCCGGGATGGATTTGTGCCATGACCCCGTGCGCGTAGTCCGGGCACTGGCCCGGGCCGGCAAGGTCCTGCCGGTCCACAACCAGGTTCCAGATTTCCCAGCGGGCGAGAAGCGTGTTGCCCTTATCGGCCACTTCTACAATCTCGGGGACGACTTCATCTCGCGGCCCATGATCGATACGTTCACCAGCCACGGCTACCGCATCTGCACCAAGGATGAACTGCCGGAGATGGTGCTGCGCAGCCGCCAGGGCTTTGCCCGGAGCATCCGCTGGGTATACGAACGGGAGTTGTACAACGCGTTTCGATTTCTGGTCGACAAGGTCGGCGGAGTATGCATGATCGTTTCGATGGGATGCGGCCCGGATTCGCTCGTGGCCGAGTTCATGCGCGAAGAGGCACAGCAGCGGGACATCCCTTTCCTGCAGCTCGTCATCGACGAGCACACCGGCACGGCCGGGATCGTGACCCGGATTGAGGCATTCCTGGAACTTGCAGAGCGGCGGCGGTCCCGGCCAAAGGCCGCCTGATCCGCGCGCCCGCAAATGAAAGCATCGTTCCCCAACGTCGGCTATGACACGTATGCGCTGAAGACGTTCCTCGAGGACCTCGGGGCAGAAGTAATCCCGGCGCCGCCGAACTCCCGTCGGACGATCGAACTGGGGTCGCTGCATTCGCCCGAGCTGATCTGCATGCCGTTCAAGATCACGCTCGGGAACATGCTGGAGGCCCTGGAGCTTGGAGCGGACACGATGTTCATGGCGGCGGGGGCACGCAAGTGCCGGTTCGGGTACTACCACTATCTGCAGGAGCAGGCTCTGAAGAACCTCGGCAAAGAATGCCGTTTCATCCCGGTGACCCAGTACTCACCGCTGGACTTCGTCTTCAGGATCATGCCCGGGGTCTTCGGCGTGCCTCCGTGGCGGGTCGTCCGCGCAGTCGCGAAGATGCTGGCCAAGAGCCAACTGACCCAGGAATTCAGGCAGCACCTGAACCGGAAGATGGCGGTCGACTTTGATGGCGCGGAGCAGGCCAAGCCGAAAGCTCTGGCGATCATCGAACAAGCCCACACCCTGAGAGAGATCCAGGCGGCGCGCGGCGAGGTCAGGAGGATATTCAACCTGAACGGTCTTCAACCCCAGGTCCGGCTGGGGCTCGTCGGGGAGATCTACTTCATGATTGAGCAGTTTGCCAGCCAGGAGATCGAAAAGGAACTGGGCAAGATGGGCGCCGAAGTAGTGTTCGAGCGCAGCCTGTACCGCCATATCCGCCACCTGCTCTCTTCGGACCCGGCGTTCGTGCGTTCGGAGCGTCTGGCGCGCCGCTACCTGCAGGAGTCACCCGGCGGCGAGGCAATCAGGACGGTGGGTGAGGCGGTTCACTTCCAGAAGCAGGGCCTGGATGGTATCGTACATATCTTCCCGTTCACCTGCATGCCGGAGAATATCGCGCTCGAGGCCTTGCAGAAGTTGTCTGAGGATACGGGCATACCGGTCCTGTCGCTTTCGTTTGACGAGCACACGTCGCGGACGGGTCTGCTTACGCGGCTCGAAGCGTTTGTCGACCTGGTGAAGAGGAGAAAGCTTGGTCGAAGCCTACATCGGAATTGACGTCGGTTCCATCTCAACCAAGGGGGTAGTGGTTGACCGCAAGTTCAACGTCCTCGCCAGCCGCTACCTGCGCACGCAGGGCAACCCGATAGACTCCATCCGGCGGCTGCTCGCCGAACTGGGCGCGCAGGTCGACACCGGCATCAGAATCCTGGGGGCGGGGACGACCGGTTCAGCTCGCCGGCTGGCCGGCGTGATGGTGCAGGCCGACATCGTCAAGAACGAAATCATCACCCACGCCGTCGCGGCCAGCCACTTCCATCCTGAGGTCAGGACCGTTATCGAAATCGGGGGGCAGGACTCGAAGATAATCATCCTGCGTGATGCCATCCCCGTGGACTTCGCCATGAACACGGTCTGCGCCGCCGGGACCGGTTCCTTCCTCGACCATCAGGCGACGCGACTGGGACGCCCGATCGAGGAGTTCGGCGGGCTGGCGCTGCGGGCCAAGAACCGGGTGAACATCGCCGGCCGCTGCACGGTCTTCGCCGAAAGCGACATGATCCACAAGGCCCAGCTCGGCATTTCGACCGAGGACATCGTGGCCGGGCTGTGTGACGCCATCGTCCGCAACTACATGAACACCGTAGCCAAGGGCAAAGAGATACACCCGCTGGTTCTCTTTCAGGGCGGGGTCGCGGCCAACGTCGGGGTCAAGAAGGCGTTCGAGCTTATGCTGGGACACGAAGTGCTCGTGCCGGAGCACTTCCTGGTCATGGGTGCGGTCGGGGCGGCGATTGTCGCCTCGGAAGAGACTGACGGCAAGGGCACGCGGTTCGCAGGCTTCAACGTCGCGGATACGGCGTTCGAGACGCGGGCCTTCGAGTGTGAGGGCTGCCCGAACCGTTGCGAGGTGATCGAGACTCTGCGCGAGTTGAAGGTGATCGACCGGTACGGGGACCGGTGCGGAAAGTGGTCGAAGCTCTAGAGGACACCGAGCGCCAAACGACGATTGACGAACTGCGGACGGGAATGTAGGGTGATGGCGATGGGTGCGATGGTACTCGCTTTGCTGGTATGCGCGCAACCAAAGGAGGCTAGGGTGGCAAGACAGCCGGCAGTTGCAGGGCAGTTCTATCCGGGTGATGCGAAGACTCTGACCGCGATGGTTGACTCGATGCTCGCGGATGCAGAGGTACCGGCCATTTCCGGTACGCTCATCGGAATCCAGGTGCCGCACGCGGGCTATCCCTTCTCCGGGCCGACCGCGGCACGTGCATTCAAACTGCTGCAGGGCATGGATTCGGTCACGGTCGTGATGCTCGGTACGAGTCACCACGTCATGCTCAGGAACGCGGCTTTGTACGCCAAGGGGGCCTGGCACACGCCGCTCGGCGACGTAGCGATTGATGAGGGATTGGCAAAAGCGATTCTGGCGCAGGACAAGTTCTTCGTCGATATGCCCGAGGCTCATGCCAGGGAGCATTCGATCGAGGTCGAAGTGCCGTTCCTGCAGCGCATCCTCTCTGACTTCAAGATCGTGCCGATCATGCTGTTGCAGCCTACCTTTGAGCAGTGCGAGCGGGTCGGTAAGGCAGTGGCCGCGGCCGTCCAGGGCAGAAAGGTCGTGTTGCTCGCATCTACCGACCTCTACCATGGAGAATCGTACGATGATGCCAACCGCATCGACCGGACCGCCGTCGAACTGATGGCGAAGTTTGACCCTCAAGCCTTTCACGCGGCGTACGAACGCGACGAGGCCCAGGCGTGCGGGGCGAATGCGGTTACCGTGATGATGGTCGCTGCCCGCAAGCTGGGTGCGGATACCGCGGTCGTCCTGGCCCAGACCAATTCCAACGATGTGACCGGCGAACGCGGCGGATACTGTGTGGGCTACAGCGCGGTTGCGTTCGTGGCATCCGGGAAGGGATCAACGGGGAACGATGAACGAGGAACGATGAACGAGCTTGTCCCAAGCGACGACCTGAATGAGCGGGAACAGAAGAGCCTGCTCGGGATCGCCCGCAGCACGATTGAGAGCTACATTCGAACCGGCAAGATACCCGAGGCTAAGCCCTTGACGCCGAAGCTGAGTGAGAAGTTCGGGGCATTCGTCACCCTGCACGAACGCGGGCAGTTGCGTGGCTGTATCGGCTACATCGAGGCGCTGAAGCCGCTCTTTCAGACGGTGAGGGACATGGCGGTGGCCGCCTCAACCGAGGACCCGAGGTTCCGCCCTGTTGAAGCCGGCGAGTTGGATGGAGTCGACATCGAGATAACCGTGCTGAGCCCGATGCGCACGGTTCCGAGCCCGGATTCAGTCGTGGTCGGCAAACACGGAGTGGTGATCAGGAAGGCGGGTCGTGGTGCCGTGTTCCTGCCGCAAGTCCCGGTCGAGCAAGGCTGGGACCGGAACACCTACCTCTCCGAGCTATGTCTCAAGGCGCAACTGCCTCGCGATGCGTGGAAGAGCCCGGACGCCAAGTTCTCCGTCTTCACCGGGCAGGTCTTCGGCGAGAAGCAACTCGGCCGGCAGCAGTAGGCTGCGGCTGGCGTTTAGCGTCGGCAGGGGCGGGCGAGAGCCTACCCCGCTCCCACGCCCGCGCTGATGGCAGGGGAGATGCAGGCGGCTTTCAGCCGTCGCTCCGCTGTCGCCGAACAGGTCACTTTCCGCCTTGCCCTTCGACAAGCACGCGCCGGCCTTGGTTCCCGGAAGTGGGTGCTTGCCTCTCGTCCGCTGCGGTCTACTCCGGATCCAGAGTGGGCGTGCCCTTGGTCACACGGCAGTCGATGACTCCGGACGTCCACGAATGCTCCCCGTCGTGGTCTTTCCACTTCGCAGTGAAATAAAACTTCTTGTCCAGCACGAAATACGGCGGTGCGGCGTGCGTGATGGTGTCGGTTATCTTGTGATCGTGGTGGGTGAAGACCAGGCGCTTGGACGCATACTCGCGGCCCTGGGTGTTGCGCCAGGCCACGTCTAGGTTGATTGGGTCCGAGCCGAATGACGTGGACAGCCCGGGATCGTAGCTCACGGCGTTCCCCGTGACTATGCAGGTCACGTAGCGGACGTCGTTCTGGATGCCGGAATCAGGAATGAATGCGTCGACGTAAAAAGCGAGGACACCCGGCGGTCTGTAGCATCCAGGGAAGGCGACGAGAATGGCGACAAAGACGAGCAGCGCTCCGGTCGAACCAACAGACTTCATTCTGCCTCCGTTTGTTTGCGGTCTTGCTTCGAGAAGAACTGTACTTGGGGAAGCTCTGAAGTCAAGCTGTCGCCGTTCCTCAGAAATGGTCTGCCTGAAATGCTGTTGTTTCCTCAGGATGGAATTTGCCCGAAATCGGGCGGTCTCGGGCTCCAGTGGCTATCGTCATGCTGGTCCCTCTTGGTCAGAATGACAGATGGCCGCGGCGTCATCTTCCGCCACCCGCACCTCAAGCACATTCCGGCTCAGCCCGAACGGCAAATGCTCCTCATCAGTCACGTCACCAACGACCGTTTGCTGGGGCCGGTACGAGACCGCGACGTCCTCAGACGGCTCTAGCAGCACAAACCACACGCCGCCTGGCTCAGATAGCTGGACTCAGCGGGTGCAGTGCCCGCCCACCACTGCCGGGGCGCACTTCTGTGCGCCCCGGCAGTTCCAGCCTGACCCCGCCGTTCCTCGGCAATGGCTTCCGCTGTTGGCACGGGACTCCGCGATCCTGGAATCGCCGGCAGCGCCGCGACAAATGCCGGGGCCGCTAGAAGCGGAATGTCACCAAACCGGGCGCGGAGAATTGCTTGTCCTTTGCGTAGCTCAGGGCCGAGGCGGAGAGTATCGTCCAGTTCACTGCCAGGCGGTCGTTTGGCGTGAGCCAGCTGCCTTGCGTCAGCGCCGCCGACCTCTTCGCGAGCGACAGACCGGCCGCTAGACCTCCTACCGCTCCGAGCGTGGCGCCGCCGACAATCATCCTCTGTGATGTCTCACCGATGCCGTAGTAGTCGTTGGGAGATACGAGAAAGGCCAGACCGCCGCCCAAGAGCGCTCCGGCTGCCGCAAGCCCGGCACACGCCACTCCACCGCCGGCTGTCAGCGGGTAGTTCCCGATGTGGCGTTCGGCGTAGTAGAGAGCGCCGAGGCTCCCAAGGAGAGCGGTTCCTGACGCGAAGCGACCATTCAGGGCTCCAACGCCATCTGAGCCGGCAAGAGCGTAGGTAAGTCCCACCGGCGCAAGCGCGCCCAGAACGCCGGTGGTGCGGACGAACATCGCCTGCCCTTCGGTATAGGAGAGCGATCGCTGGCGCAGGTATCCGGCGCCGATCCCAACGCCCTCGCCGAGCAGGAGCCAGGGAACCGGGTCCCCCTGGAAAGTCATTCCCCAAAGCAGCCCGCCGCCCAGGATGCCAACGTCGGTATACGTGGACAGCAATTGGGCTTGGCCTGCACTCATGCCCCGGGCAAGTCGGTAGCCCCAGAACTCGGCAGCGACTCCGGACCCGAGTGCCGTGAAGCACCTGGCGCCGGCGTCTCTCACACCCAGCACTTCCGCCAACCCCGCCCCGGTCAGCATTCCCCGGTAGCCGTAGGCGATGCTCAGGTGCGCCTGGGCCGGAGTTGTCGGTATCGCAAAGGATCCTGCGATGAGCCCTCCGGCAGAAAGCATGTAGAGTCCCACGCCCAGCTTCGCGTCGCGGGGCTGGACTACGCCTTCAAGCAACCCGCTGTAGACCAAACTGAGCGGCACGTGCTCGATGACGTAGCGCGCCCGTCCGCGCTGCTGAGCTTCACTTCTCAGGCTGTCATGTCCGTCTTGCTGGGCGAGGCCGGCGACAACTGACAGCGCGATCATGGTGCAGACAACTGTCGGCATGGACCTTCTGCATCCAGGCTTCATGCGCCGGTCACGTCTGCGACCCGCGAAAAGCGGTTCGCTGTTGTGGTTCATTGTTACCTCCGTTCATGGATCTTGAGTCGGCCGGCAGCTTGTCGCCATTGCGGGGGCTGCGGCTCCAACGGCGTCCCGTTGACCCCAGCTTGTCGCGCCAGCGCTCGCACTGCCGGTCAGCGTCACGTACAGTCTCGGCTTGGGCACGGACTACTTGAGGCACCGGCTGTGCCAGAAGACGATGGGTCGTAGATACGTGACTTACGAAGGCTCGTGAGGCAGCAGTGTATCTCTCCGGTAACAGGGTGTCACGTTCGGATACACTCGGGCGGTGGTGAATTGGGTTTGGCCGGAAGCAGGGCCGAGGGCAGGACTGGGAAGGTCAGACTCGGATGTGATTACATGTCAGGCCGGGAAGAATAGAAGCTTGAGCTGAGCGTCAGGCGATAACCAACTGCAGGAACTCGGGTGGGCTATCGAGCCCCAGACTCGCCAGAGGGCTCTTCATTGAAGTGCCCCGCTTTTGCCCGAAGTGACTTGGGCCGTGTCAATAATCATCTGCTGTCATCGAAATTCCCTGTAAGCCTGATCGAGTCTAGCGCCTTCCGTAGCGCGAGCGTCGGGGATAGAACGCCCGTCCGTATTCGTTAGACGGCTGGCTCTGAGGAGGAGGACTTGCCTGCCAGGAGTCTGGGACGACTTCTCCGTCGGGATACACCTTTCTGACCATACGTACGAAGGCGCCGAGTTCGACTATGTCGATCCTATTGTGCTTCGCCCATCTGCGAGCCTGCTTGGATACGGTTCCTGTAGTAACCACGATACCTCCTGTCGCGCTATGGTGGTTCACGCATCCGCTCAGCTGCTGGAGCACGGGCCGGCCTACGCTGCCCTTCACGCGTTTGCACTGCAGCAGGTATAGATTGCCGCCGTACTTGAGATAGCCATCCACCCCGCCGTCACCGGCGTACGGGGTGGATTTGGCATCGTATCCTAAGCGCCCGTATACGCTGCACACAAGGAGCTCGAACTCTCTCGGATCCATCTGCCGTAGGTACTGGGGCAGTCGAATACTGGCCAGGTAAGCCGCATACGATTCCTGTCGCCTGCGCATTGCCTCGGCGTTGGCCTCGGCCTCCGCTGCTCGTCTCCGTGCATCCGCCTCGGCGGCGAGCTTTGCCTTCAGTTCCTTCTCTCCGCCGGCGAGCCTGACGCACTCTGCACACCTTCTAGGCCTGTGAAGAGCACCGCGAACGCCGTGTTGGCACGGCTCAGCTCTCTTGCCTGCATCCTTGATGTATGCGACGACCGACTCCACGACGTAGGTAATCACCAAGACCGAAGCAGCAGCAATGGCTGCGTATGCCATTAGTCGTCCTCTGGCCCCCGCAAGGAACGCCACTTCAAGCCAGACAAGGACAAACCAGCCCACGTTCGCCGGGTGCAGTTCCCTCAAGGCGCTCCCCGCAATGCTGGACAGCGAGACTCCCTTTTCTCCTATTCGAACGATGCAGTCGAACACTGAGTTTGCCGTCAACATGAGTGCGGCTGCCCCAGACGTGAACGCGAGCGCCTTGCCTCCGATGTGGAGGAAGTGTGCCGCCATCGACCCGAGCAGCAGCAGCCATGCCCTCCATATGTTTCTCTCAAGGAAGTTCAGGACGGCCTTCGCAGCCCTGCCTGACCCACGCCAGCTAGCTCCCGTAGGCTCAGGATTCAATTGTGCTTCCACACAGTTCGCGGAGAAACGACCGGTATGTGTCAACTACGAAGGGTACGAAGGAGGGACCTAGCTCTACCATGCCGAATACTCCTGTCTTGATACAGCCGGTCTTGGTCCGCGCTAGTTCAGAGATGACAGCGCATTCCTCCTTTTCCGATGATCTTCCGCCGGCGTGCGCTATGAGGTTCCTGACCTTGCCCAAGTTCTGGATGATCGGCCAAGACCGACCGTCAGCGGCGACCCGCAGGCCGACTACCTTGACAAGGTAGGCTCTCGCGCGCTCCAGACCCCTTCCGTGCATGTCGCGATACGAAGCCGCGAGTCCATAACGGCCCTGCAGCCTGTCGCAGAGGTCGTTCATCATTGACTCCAGCAAAGCGTGGCAGGTCAGAAACAAGGACTGACGCATCATGCTGGAGATGAGGACGTGCTTTATGCGCACACGCATCTGGCGTCCCCGAGCAGACAGCCCTTCGCCGCCAGAGGGTCCGGTTGGGCTAGCGGCCTCGGCGAGCTCGCTCCCCAACCGGGCAGCAAGCGCTGTCTCTAGAAGATCGCTGAGTTCATCTAGGTCATCCAAGCTGAGGTCGATGAGTGTCTTCGCAATACCACGGTAGCAGAGCCAGTCCCTCGACGGATGCCGTCCTGATGATCCTCGATGCGGCTCGGACTTCATCCTGCCCATGCAGACAACCGGCACTCGGTGGTCGCTATCTCGCCGCCCGTCAGACCCACCAGTCCGCCCATTTTGTCATCCCGCACCCTGACATCGTTCAGTAATAGGGGTAGTGTCCCTCGCCGGTTTTGACAATCAGGTTCGCGCGTCAAGTGGGCTTCCGCAGGTCAAGGGTCTCCAGGAATGACAATGGGAGATGGAGGCTTAACAGAGGGTAGTCCACGGACGCCACACGGATGCGCTCGCGGGCGGGCGTTTCCTGGGATGCCTGCAGGCTGTGCATGCCGTCGACTACCACGGCGACCCTGCCTAGCCTTGTGACGTGCACATTACCGCCTACGTCGATCCTGAGTCGTGCATCGTCAGCTTTTGTAGGTGTATCTCTTGACCGCAGAATGCAGAAGTCTCCTACGATGAACAACTTGAGGTAGACCACGGAATCCGGAAAGAGCAGAAGCTCATGCTGATTCTTTCTAAGCAGCACGGCGCATGGGACATTCCGCGGTTCATGCGCTCTTGCCCTGCTGACTATTTCGGACATCGGGCACTCGGTCTGGCGCAAGCGGGTCGACCTGAGTCCGGTACCGACTTTCAGCGTGATGCCCTCAGTCGGCCCCGGCACCAGGCGTCCTAGGAAAGAAGAGGTGTCGTCGTCGTGCACGTACCCCCAATGCGCGCGCTCTATTTCGTCATATCGTCTCGACGCAAACCGGCGGCCCCACCGCGTCACAACGACGTCATCTGGGTTTAGCATCACCTGTTGGTTTTGCACCAACTGCGTGGCAGCTCTGGCGGCTCTGACAGCGCTGACTATGATGCCGATGCCTATGACAATGGACCACGTTTGACTCTGCGACTCTCTGCGTGCACTCCACACGAACAGCGCGAGCGCCGCCGCCAAGGCGGCAGTTGACCACACGAGATTCCATGCCAAACCGCGGGTTCGCGATCTCGTCAGGGGCGATTTCGGCGACATTTTCCTTGTCTCCTTTGCGACAGGGCTGGGCGAGGCACGAGAGTCATCGCAGGCATTGTAGGCAGCGCGGGCCGGGAAGTCACGGCGGGCGGGGAGTAGGTCAAGAGCTGGACTCGTCCTACGCCTACTTGAGTTTGCCCATCTTGATGAGTGCCTGGTTGGGCTCGTACATAAATGCGTCCTCGCCAGACTCATCGCGGTATGATAGGCCTTGTACTTTCGCAACGCACGCCTCTCTGTACAGTGGAAGAGAATCCCCGAGGATCCCGGCAGCCTTGCGACCAAGACCGAGTTTCGCCAGCGTCAGGTCGCGACTGATGACGTGGAGTGACACGTACTCAAGCCTTGGGTAGTAGGTGAAGAGCTTCGGAGCGAGTTGGCCGGCAGCGTCGGACAGGTCTGCTTGCACCTCGGCCAGACTTGGAGAGCCGCCCCCGCGTGCACGAGTCTCGTAGTTGATGAAGACGTTGAAGACGACCGTCTGCTCTACGTTCGTCCACGAGAAGCCCAGGAGTACTTCTCTGCCTGGTTCGAGGCCCCGCACTTTGTCAGCCATCAGTCTGCCACAGGAATCAGCGAGGCGGTCGAGCTTCCTCTCTGCCGCAGCATCCTCACTTGACTGACTCCATCTCTCGATTGTACGTCCCTCATCGAGTGCCTTCTCAAGCCTGGCGGACCAGCGCCGAGCCTTCCCCAGCAGCGCTTCCATCTGGGGTCTGCTTCTGTGGAGACGCTCCATCAGCTGCATGGCAGTTGTGTCACACCCAGCGGTTACCTTGCCGAGAGCCAGCGGTCGTTCTGCCGACGGGCCTCTGCTCAGAAGGCACACCGCGGGCAAGACGAACGCCGCTAAGACTATCAGCCCGAAGATGATGACGGCGGTGCGTCCGCAGCCGCCCTTCTTTCTGATAACCATTCCGCAACCTGGGCACTTGTCTGCTTGGTCAGTAACTTCTCTACCGCACTCTTTGCACTTGGTTAGGGCCACGGCTTCTCCTTATGTTGAGGCTGGCGTCAATGCTGGTCGGGATTCGTGTCCCATTGCGGTCACTTCCCGGCAGATCTCGCGATGCTGGCGAGTAGCTTGTTAGTGTACCAATCGGGATTTCGGAAGCACATCACTCATCTCATTTCCGCTAGGCCCGGAGTGAATCCGACATCCATCGGGAGTAGGATAATCCTGACTCCGGCCATGTCAAATCGAAGGGGAGAGTGATCGAGAGATCATGGCATCAAGGGATCGAGTGGCAGCAAACCGTCAGCCGGTTTGATCTCGGGCTTGCGCTTGGGCTAGCCGTGGGCTTGTGGTTTGAGGCTGGCGGGCTACGCCCGTGCCGATCTGCAATCTACAATCTTCCCCTCGCAATCCGCGACGGCCACGTTTCCTTTCATGGGCTGGTGGCTGTCACGTATAGGGTCGCGGACTTTGGTGTGATCAAGCTGTAGGAGTTGTCGAGCACAAAGTAGTAAGTGTCCGTGCTTGATATGCTTGCAGAGAACGACGCGCCCGAGGAACGGTTGTAGACTACGATTCCCTGGGCCTGCTGGCTGTTGGACCACAACTGGTAGTTTGCTGCATCCAACACGAAGAAGTTGATATCGTAGGCAGCGACGCCGAAGTTCCCCGATATGGTGTAGCCTGCGGCGAGCGTCTCGGTCCAGTATGTCCATTGACCCGCGCTAACCGTTCCACTCCAGTCAATCAGAGTGGTGGTGATCGGCGTCACCGAGACCAGTTTGGAACTGGCATCCGTACCTTTCCTGCCATCGTCGACTGTGACCGATACGGTTGCACTACCAGAGGTCGACGGGGCCGTCCAGGTGACGGTCTTTCCTGTGGTCCCATTCAGCGACCCGGCAGTGCGCGACCAGGTATACGTTAGCGCGTCACCGTTTGGGTCCGTAGCATTGCATGTGAAGCTGGCGCTCGCGCCAGCCCGCACCGATGATGGGCCGCTAACGGACGTGATCACGGGGGCGTCGTTAGGAAGCAGCTTCCTGCACCCCGGCGCAACTACAAGGGCCGAGCCAGCCAGGGCCAACGCGAAACACTGCGGTAGAACTAGTCTGGATCCGGTAGTCATCAGTATCCTCCTTCTTCGATTCCTATTCACGTTGCAGACGTTAACAGCGGAGCGTCGCGGCACGTTGGCACTTCGCTCGAAGACTTGTATGTGTGTGTGGCTGACATGCCCCAGCTTCGTGTCGGTGTTCATGAAAGGTCGGGCTCATGCGTCTCCAGAGTCGGGATTGGTCCGCATGCAGAGGGCCGAGTCACTGCAGGGCCGCGAGTTGGGCCAAGAGGCTCTGCCTTTCGAGTGTCAGGGTTTGGATACGACTCTCAAGTATCTGCTTCTTGTCCTGCTTGGGCTTGATGTCGAGCAGATACCAGAAGATACCGCCCACCACGGGCGCGAGGATGAACGCGCCAGCGCAGCAACACCAATTCGGGTTGGGCAAGTGGGACAGCTCCCTTTGAGCATCATCGATCTGGCGGTTCACTGTATCCAACTGCGCCTTGATGACTTGCGCCCTGTTCTCTTTGCTCTCATCTCCGGCTCTTCCAGGGCTCGGCACACAGAGAATTGTTGCGGCGACCAAGAGCATGCGTATGCCCATGGAGCATGCCGACCGACCTTTGCTACTCATCATGCTCAGGTTTCCTTTCTCGGCGAACGCGGACGCCATCTGAATAGGCGGCGACACTTCCAATACTCCGAGTCCCGTCAACAGTCCCGATAGGACCAACTTCCATCAATTGTGCATTCTAGGCTGGTCTAGCCCGCAGTCAAGCCGTGAATCGCAGCCGCTGTCCGGTTCGGCGGGCGGCAGGAACCGAGGTATCATCGAATGTTGTGGAAAAAGGAAGAGCGGTGTCTACGATTCTATGTGATTGCAGAACCGGGCGTTAGCCCAAGAAAGGAGACACCGCTGTATGTCAGACTATCAGAAAGAACAGGAAGC